>DHVH01000086.1 GCA_002412555.1 Marinilabiliaceae bacterium UBA5213
AGGAGATGCTGACTTATAAAAATCGTCAGCTGCCTGACGATTTGTTTATACAGGCTAAAAAGGATGGCTTTGCCGATAAATATTTGGCGCAACTCCTGAGCATTCCCGAAAAGGAAATTCGTCAGCGCCGTCTAAAATTAGGACTTGCTGAGGCATGGGAGGCTGTGCCTGTTAGTGGCGTGGCAGATGCTGCCTATTATTACTCTACTTACAATGCACCCAACCAGGTAAAGGTGGCAGATACGAAAAAAATAATGGTGCTCGGTGGAGGACCCAATCGTATTGGCCAGGGCATTGAGTTTGATTACTGTTGTGTGCATGCCGCATTTGCTATTCGGGATGCTGGTTTTGAATCCATTATGGTGAACTGTAATCCCGAAACGGTCTCCACCGATTACGATACATCCGGAAAACTTTATTTTGAACCGCTTACAGTGGAGGATGTGCTCAGTATTTATGAAAAGGAAAAGCCTTTTGGTGTCATTTGTCAGTTTGGCGGTCAAACGCCTTTGAATATCGCGGATGAATTGCAGGCCAATGGGGTAAATATTATAGGGACTTCTCCTGAAACGATTGATTTGGCTGAGGACAGGGATCAGTTTCGGAAGATCATGGAGAAACTGAATATTCCTCAACCGCCTTCCGGAATGGCCAGCACAGAAGAGCAGGCCATAGAGATTGCTTCACGTATTGGTTATCCGCTGATGGTGCGCCCTTCGTATGTGTTGGGCGGACGGGGAATGAAAATAGTGCTCGATGAGGGCATGTTGCGGCAATATGTGAAAGCGGCCTCTGCCGATGTGTCGCCCGACCGGCCTCTGCTCATTGATATGTTTTTGGAAGACGCCATTGAGTGTGAAGCAGATGCCATCGCAGATGGAACGGATGCCTTTGTGCCTGCCGTGATGCAGCACATTGAGTATGCCGGGATTCACTCAGGCGATTCTGCCTGCGTTATTCCACCCGTGGCCATTACCGAAGAGCAGATCAAAATCATTGAGGATTATACCCGTCGCATTGCTATTGAGATGAAAGTCGTTGGCCTAATGAATATTCAGTATGCCATTTACGATGGCGAGGTTTATATTCTGGAGGCCAATCCACGCGCGTCGCGCACGGTGCCCTTGGTCTCCAAGATTTGCAATATCCCCATGGCCAAAATTGCAACGGAGATTATGCTTGGGAAAAAACTGAGTGATTTTAACCTTAAGAGACCCGAGTTTGCTCACTTTGGTGTGAAGGAGGCGGTTTTTCCCTTTAATATGTTTCCGGATGTGGATCCGGTTCTGGGACCTGAGATGCGCTCAACAGGTGAAGTGCTGGGCATGGCCGACTCGTTTGGCCTGGCCTTTTTTAAATCACAGGAAGCTACCAAACTCAGATTGCCTGTTGAAGGGAATGTGTTGATCACGATTGCTGACCGGGATAAGGATAAAATTGTTGAAGTGGCTCAGAATTTTGTGGATATGGGTTTCGGTATTATTGCCACAAAAGGGACTAAAGCTTTTTTGGCTGAAAATGGCATTGAAGCCAGAGAAGTGCTTAAAGTGCATGAAGGTCGCCCCAATATTGTGGATATGCTGGTGAATAAGGAGATTAATTTGGTCATCAATACCCCTGCCGGAAAGCAGAGTGAATTTGACGATTCCTATATCCGAAAAAATGCCATCAAGCACAATATTCTTTACATCACCACTACTGCAGCTGCGAAAGCTGCCACGGTCGGCATAAAGGAGCGTTTGAATGGCAATTATGCAGTGAAATCACTGCAGGATTACCATAAGGGGATCCGGTTTATCGGGTAATCGCATAAAATCCATCGACTCCGTCATAATAAAGCATCTATATGAACTAATTTTGAAAGTTCATATAAATGCTTTATTGATTTTTTTTGCTTTTCTTGCCTCGTATTTGAGTAAGGCTTAATCGGTATTTCAGTCCCCGATTGGTATATCCCACCAATTATAGGTTGGACTAACGCCTGGTATTATTTTTCCACCCATTATAGGAGTGACTAGTTGGATATCATTTTTTGCAGCCTCTTTTGCTACCATTTGAATGGATTCATTCCAGGGATGTAATGCTAAATCAAAGGCAGCCCAATGAGTCGGAAACAGGAGCTTTGTGCCTATGTCCTGACATAATTGAATGGCCTCGTCGGGGAAAAGGTGGGTCAAAGGCCAACCTTTGTTCCAACCATCTATTTCCACAAATGCCATGTCAAAAGGGCCATATTTTTCCCCTATTTCTTTGAGATATTGGCCATATCCGGTATCTCCACTGGAAAAGATATTCTTTTTTGCTCCCTTTATTGCAAAGGAGGCCCATAGGGTCTGGTTGCGATCGTTATGGCTCCTCCCTGAGTAATGAATGGCAGGTAGGGCAGTTATTTTTATAGATCCAATCGTTTTATGCTGTTCCCAACCTAACTCAGTTATGTGGTCGTTTGGAACACCCCATCCCTCCAATCTGGCGCCTACGCCAAGAGGGACAATAAATTCTATTTCTCTATCTGCCAGAAACTTTATTGTTGCTGTTTCCAAATGATCGTAATGGTCGTGTGTTATGATGACCATGTCGATCTCCGGCAGTTCTTTTCGTTTAAGGGGAGACTCATCATACCTTCTGGTAATGATAGGAAGGGGCCCTGCATTTTCGAATACCGGATCGATTAAGATACGCTTCCCATCCAGCTCAAGAATAACTGTGGAGTGACCAAACCAATAAACGGCATACTCAGAAGGTTTTTCTGAAAAATCATTTTTGGTAATGATTTGTTTTGGTAGCGGGAATTGCGGTGCGTTGGGTGAGGTCTTAAAAAACCTGGCAAAGCCAGGATCTCCTCCGGTGGTTTGTTCCGGATAAGAAACCAGCTTCTCCGGACTAATAAATTCACCGGTCTCTGTAGAATAATAGGCCAATTCTGAAAATTTAGAAGGGCGTTTTTCTATAGAATCAATTTTTCCAATTTGCTCATTCACAAAATAGCCAATACCACCAATCACCACAAGAAGTATTACTATGGCCCAAATGCCTGCTTTATATCTTCTTTTCATGTGTCTATAATTTGTTTTTAAGCAACCACATGCAACTTGCCAATCCAATCATTCCCTTGTGTGAGAAAAACTTTGACTTCGTCGATCTGCCGATTCTCATGGCTCGTTTCATCCGAGTATTAATTTTGTTTGGATAGAACTTTTTATCCTGTAATTTTTTGAGGCAGTCCCTTCGTATTTATGGGTTTTTCTGCATTTGGTTTGATTTCAAACATATCCTCAGGAGTCAGATTACATTCTTCGATCATTTGCAGACAATAATCCAGCGTACCAAGTTCCTTTTCGGTATTATTGGTTCCAAAAGTGAATTTGATGCCGGCATCTTTGGCCATCTTTATCATATCGGCCTTTGGCACCTTATAGCGGGCATTGATCTCAAGTGCAATTCCATTATCGGCCAGCACATTAATGACTCTTTGTTTTCGTTCCATGGTCCAGAGTTGGTCATATTCATCGGCGAGAACTTCAGGCAGAACTGTAGGATTTACATATATATCAACGGGCTCCTGTGAAAAAATAGCTTCAATTTTACCCACCAGCTGATCCATAAATTCCTGTTTGTCATCCACCCACACTTCTTCGGGTATCCAGATTCTGTTGCGGCGTCCCTTGCTATCGGTAAATGTCATGGCATCGGTAAAAACGTAATCGAATTCCCCTATGGCTTCAGGTGAGAAAAGCTCTATCCATTCCCTGCCTTCGGCCTGCATGCCTTTGAAGGTTGGACTGCCTTTTACGTCTTCTATATAGGCATACAGGGAGGAGTCGTTGGTGACAGGGAAGTGCAGACCGCAATTGGGTGCAATGCCGTAATTAATGCCAAGGCGCTGTGAGTTTTCAACCACATCTTCAAGTGTGAGTCCTCCTTTTAGGTGAATGTGGTAATCAACCAGGGGAAAGCCGGCTTGCATGAGTTTTGTTACCTGAGTATCCCACTCTTGTGTCACTTGCATTTCAGTACGATCACCTGCGGGTAATCTTTTAACCCTGATGTCTTTGAACCAGACCGACCGGCCGGCATCGTGGCCTTGCAGCGCAAATGTTCCTTTGCCAAACTTGACTGCTTCTCCTTCATTCCATCGCCATGGCGCATCGGGCTGTATGTATTCGTTTACTTTCACATCATTTACAAAAACCTCTACATGGTTTTCTATCACTTTGATACGGACTTTAAACCATTCTTCATCGTTTACCATTGGGAAATATACATTCCTGACATTGTAGATGCTTCCGGTTTTTCTGGGTTCATGGTAATCTTCGGTTCCGGGATAGGTATTGTTGATTTGTACTTCATATCCACTTTGGGGCCATCCTTCGGCCTGATATTGGGTATGAAAGAAAATTCCGGAGTTGGACATTTTATCGGTCTTAACTGCTGTCTCGAATTCAAAATTTTCAAACTCTCCATCATAAAACAGATGAGCACGTGGTCCGGAACATTTTATTGCACCTTCATCAATGGTTATACTACCGGGATTTTCTGCTGATTTTTCCCAGCCGTTCAGGCTTTTGCCATCAAACAGACTTTGCCATTCTCCTGTTTTAGGACCCGACTGGCAAGAGACAAAAAAAATGGAGAAAATAATCAATTCCAGAATAAATAAGTTTCTCATACGTGTATTATTTGTTCGTTTCATACCGCAATGGTTAATTATATGATTAACTGCTAGGTTCTTGTATTGTATAAATGTAAGCAGAATTTTTTTTACTGCAAATGGCCACCGCCTTAAGTTGGGATTACTGCTCCTGTACCAGTGTTTTGAGCATGGTTTTTCTGGAGCGGTTGTCAATGTTCTTGACTGCTATGCCAAGGGCTTTTCGGGTACCGACAAAGATGGCCATCTTTTTGGCACGGGTTAAGGCGGTGTAGATGAGGTTTTGGTACAACATGTTGAAGTGTTGCATAACTACCGGGATAATAACCACATCGAATTCGCTGCCCTGCGATTTATGAATGGTGATGGCATAAGCTAAATCCAGGTCAATGATGTCTTGTTTCTCGTAATGCACCTGCCTGGCTATGCTTCCTGACTCGTATGTGACTTCCAGGGTCATGGTTTGGTTGTTAACAGTGGATATGCGTCCGATATCGCCATTGAAGACTTCCAGATCGTAGTTGTTTCGGCGTTGAATAACGCGGTCGCCCAAGCGAAAAATCCGTTCTCCAAACTGCAAGCTGGCTTTGTTGCCATCATGGGGATTAAAAGTGTTTTGCACTAACAGGTTGAGGTTGCGTGTACCCATACTCCCTACGGTCATGGGGGTTAAGATTTGCACTTCCAAATGGGAGCCCAATCGTTCCTTGATGGTTTTTGAGTAGAGCCGGACGACCATTTCGGAAGCCACAAAGCCGTAATTCAAACTGGACCAGGGATGAATACTTTTAATGATGTTTTTTAAAGCAGCGGCATGATTCTCCGATTTGAGAAGGCTTTGTATATCGGCGTGCAGGTAATCATTGGGCACATTGAAAATATAGGAACGAACGCCGCTTTTTTTGATTTCCTCAATCTCCATTTCGGAGGTGTCCTCAATAAAAATGTCCTCTTTTTGGGTTATGGACTTATAGCTGTCGCTGGCATCGTCCAGCGCTTTTTCTCTAACATAGGCGATGCCTTCGCTTTGAAGGACGTAGTTCATCGATTGGGTAATTTTTTTAATAAAATGCATTTGTTCTTTGGTAGCCTCTTCTGAATCGATAAACAGACAATCGATCTTTTCCTCCCATATGCCGGGGGTGTTAACGGGTGATTCAATTGTTGGAATTTGCCGCTTTATTATTTGATGGGCAAATTTGATGATGTCACTTTCTTGTGCTTGCCTGAAGACTTTCTTTAGATGAAAGCAAGATACTTGGCCGCATTCTATTAAGTCCTTAAGTACATTTCCGGCACCTACGGAAGGCAACTGGTTAGGGTCGCCAATGAACAGCACTTGAGCGGTTTGGGGGATGGCTTGTAACAAGGATGCGGATATGGTGATGTCTAGCATGGAGCACTCATCGATGATCACAAAATCGGTATCCAAGGGCTCATTCTGATTCTTTTTAAATTGTCCGGTATGTGGTTGCCAGACCAACAAACGGTGAATGGTTTGGGCATTTCTGCCAATGACTTCGCTCATGCGCTGGGCGGCCCGGCCTGTTGGGGCAGCCAAAGTAATGCGCTTATTCATGGCCAGTAGTAACTTGACTAAGGCTTTGGTGGTTGTGGTTTTACCACAACCGGGGCCACCTGTCAAAATGGAAAAGGGTTGTTGACAAGCACCCAAAACGGAATCAAATTGCTCATCGCTCAAGGGGAATTCCTGCTTCTGATTATAGAGTTTCAACCAATTTTGGACTCTGGCTGCATCTACCTGGACGGTCTTTGCTAAAAAGGATTTAACCATTTCGGCTGTATGCCACTCGTCGTAGTAAAGGGATTTTGAATAATAACACTTTGTATTCAACGCATCGTCTGTTTTTAGCCTGACTTTCAGGTCATTTTCCTGTTCCATTAGCTGTATGGTGGTGACCAGCAGTTCGGAATAATCGGCTGCCAGAAGGGCTTCAACATCTGTAAGTATTTGCTCCAGTTCCAAATAGCAATGCCCCTGTTCCCGACTGGCGGCTAAAACGTGACTGATGGCTGCCCGCATGCGTTTGGGGCTGTCTTTTTCAATGCCCATGCTTAAGGCTATTTTGTCGGCCGAAAAGAAGCCAATACCATAAATGTCTTTGGATAGTTGATAGGGGTTGTCCTGGACTATTTTGATGGCATTGTTGCCATAAGTCTTGAATATTTTGACGGCAAATAGGGTGCTTACTCCGTATTCTTGCAAAAAGAGCATGACGTTTCTTATTTCCCGGTGCTCTGTCCACGACGACTTTATCTGGTCAAGCTTGGCCTGGGCTATGCCTGTCACTTCTTTTAAGCGTTCCATATCCGCTTCAAAAACATCGAGGGTTTCATTTCCGAAGTGCTTTACAATGCGTTTGGCTATTTTGGGACCCACTCCGTAGATTAAACCGGAACCAATGTATTTTTCCAATGCGGATGCACTGGCAGGCTTTAATTCAAAGGTGTTTTGCGATTTGAACTGTTCACCATATTTGGTATGCTGTACCCATTCTCCTTCAAACTCCATGGTTGCCCCTGCAAAGACATTGGCCTGATGCAACGTGACCGTTTTTAACTCATGTGGCCGGTCGATGGGACTCACTTTGAGCACGGTCCAGCCATTTTCCTGGTTGTGGTAGGTGACGCGTTGTATGATGCCGGTGAATTTTTCCATATCGGCTTTAAAGTTATCAATTTTCAACTTAACTTGCTGTCCAAAATTTGGAGAGTATTATAGGTTTCACACAACCAATACAATTTAAAAAATATGCATACAGCTATGAAAAGGATGTTTTTTTTCAGGATGTTAATCCTTGGTGTTGTTTCTATTTTCTTTTTCGGGTGTGCCAACAACCCGAAATCTAAAAGTGATTTTCCGCGCATTGCGATTGCCGGAATCGCCATTGAATCGAGTACGTTTTCACCCGCAGTCTCGCATGAGGATGCTTTTCGCACGCATACGGGTGATAGCATTTTTAGCCTTTATCCGTTTTTGTCCCCCGACTCGTTAATAATTAATGAAGCTACCTGGCTGCCAACATTGCGTAGCAGGGCCATGCCCGGCGGCATTGTTTCGCGTGAAGCTTATGAGTCATTGGTGAATAAAACTTTAGAACGACTCGAGATGGTTTTGCCTTTAGATGGTCTCTTCTTTGATATTCATGGTGCCATGAGTGTTGTAGGTCTGGATGATCCGGAAGGTGATTTTCTTGTGCGTGTCAGAGAGGTGATTGGTAGGGATGTGGTTGTTTCTACCTGTATGGATTTACATGGGAGTGTGTCGCCCAGACTGGCACAGAATACGGACTTGATAACATGCTACCGTCTGGCACCACATGAGGATTTTATGGAGTCTAAGAAAAGGGCTGTGACTAATTTATTAGCGCGACTGAAAAGCGGTAAGGGAAAACCGGCCTATAAGGCATGGATTCCTGTGCCTATTCTGTTAGCGGGTGAGCAAACCAGTACGCGCATAGAACCGGGCAAGAGCTTGTATGGGGCGATTCCTTCTGTCATTGAGGGGGATAAGGTTATGGATGCTTCTATCTGGATGTCTTACCCTTGGGCGGATGAACCGCGTAACCATGGTGTGGTAGTGACTTATGGCGACGATAAGGAGGCTGTAGGTAAAGCTGCAGAGGAATTGGCTAATTACTATTGGCGTGTAAGACATGAATTTGACTTTGTTGCGCCTACGGCAAGCTGGGAGGAGGCTATACAGACGGCTATTGACAGTGATAAAAAACCTTTTATTATTAGTGATACCGGAGATAATCCAACTGCTGGCGGTGCGGGAGATGTGACCTGGACATTGACACGCATCCTAGATTACCCGGCCTTTAAAAAGGATAATGGTCCATCGCTTATTTATGCTTCCATTCCCGGAAAATATTTTATTGAAAAAGCTAAAGAAATTGGTGTCGGTGGACTAATTGATGCTACTGCAGGAGCAGAGATAGATGATCGATTTGCTCCCCCGGTTCGGATAAAAGGGGAAATAATGGCTATTGAGGATCAGGATGAGGGCCGCCAGACAGCGGTGGTTGTAAAAAGTGGCAGTGTTTCTGTGATTGTAACTAAAAGGCGTGCTGCCTATCATTATGAAAACGATTTTACACGTTTGGGTCTTAATCCGCGTGAAAGTGATATCCTGATTGTTAAAATCGGCTATTTGGTTCCGGAGCTTTATGATATGCGCGCAGATTGGATTATGGCTTTAACACCGGGAGGTGTTAATCAGGATTTAATGCAATTGGATTATAAACGCATCAATCGCCCCATGTTCCCGCTAGATGCGAATATGGAGGATCCGGATTTAAGTGCACGGTACATTTCATCATCCGATGAAATCAAGAGATAATAGGTTATAGTTGTCCGCCCTTTTTTGGAAATCGGCACACTTTATAACAAATTGTCGGCAGGGCTTAGAATGAAAGGAAAGAAACTAAATGAATGTTGGTATAATTGGCGGAGGTGCCGCCGGCTTTTTTGCAGCCATAACAGCGAAGGAAAAATTTCCCGCCCACAGGGTGGTTGTGTTTGAGAAAACCGGCAAGCTGTTGTCGAAGGTGAAGATATCGGGTGGGGGACGCTGTAATGTGACCAATGCCTGTGCGGATATGGATGAATTTTGTGAGGCCTACCCACGGGGAGGAAAACGCTTGAAAAAGTTGTTTCATACTTTCAGCAACAAAGCTACGATGCAGTGGTTTGAAGCGCGGGGAGTGCCTCTTGTGGTGCAGGACGATCATTGTGTTTTTCCCGTTTCCCAGAATGCTCAAAGCATTGTGGATTGTTTGCTGAATGAAGCAAGCAGGCTGGGTGTTGAAATTAAAACCAATGCGGGAGTTCGTTCGCTTGAAACGACAGGAAGCGCCTGGAACCTAAGGTTCCAGGACGGAGATGGCCCGACAGAGGTGTTCGATTGCGTGCTTGTTGCCACCGGTGGCAGTCCTAAAATGGAGGGACTGAAATGGCTGGGGGATTTGGGACATAAAATTGAGGCCCCCGTTCCTTCGCTGTTTTCCTTCAAATTACCGGATAAAGCGTTGACGAAATTGATGGGTATTGTGGTCGAGAATGCCCTTGTCAGGATTCCGGGGACCAATTACAGTGCCAGGGGCGCGCTTTTGTTGACGCACTGGGGCATGAGCGGCCCTGCTATTTTGAAACTGTCGTCATTTGCCGCCCGGCACTTTAATGAAACGGCTTATCAATTTCGTGTTTTGGTCAACTGGTTAGGTGAACAAAACGATGAAACGGTGAAATCGGAATTGCAGGCCATTGCCCATGCGCATCCGAAAAAAATGATGACCAACGCCCGGCCCTTTGCATTGCCCGAAAGATTGTGGCTATTTCTGCTTTCGAAAAGTGGCATTTCGGCAGATAAAAAATGGCAGGAAGCAGGAAAAAAAGCGCTTAATAAATTGGTGGATGTATTGACCAGCGATGTTTATGAGGTGAATGGCCAATCGACTTTCAGGGATGAATTTGTTACCTGCGGAGGGGTGTCTCTTGGCGATGTAGATTTGAAAACCATGCAGAGTAAGGTCTGTAAAAACCTCTATTTTGCGGGGGAAGTGCTCGATATTGATGCCATTACGGGTGGATTCAATTTACAGGCGGCATGGTCCACGGGATTTGTGGCCGGCGCTGCATTACATGATTCGTAAGTATCTTTTTATATTTAACAAATAGAAAAGGGCATGAAAAATTCTGTTATTATTTTTTTGGTCGTTTTATTTTACGCGTGTGCACCTGTCGGGGAGAAAAACGACTCTCTTCCGTTTATCAAGGGCGTTTACGGCAATCCGGGAACCCTTTTAGATGCTGGTTATTCATTTGATTCTCTGGGAATGAATGCTGTTTTCGTAAGAAGTATTTCGTTAAACCAAGAATTCTATGAATCTGCCAGACAGCAGGGCTGTCGTGTCTTTGTCGAGTTTCCTACCCTTAACGGCAAAAATTACCTGCAGGAGAATCCCGAAGCATGGCCGATAAACGAAAAGGGAGAACAGACGCCGGCGGCGGACTGGTTTATGGGTATTTGCCCAACCGATCCTGGATTTAAAGCGTTCCGAACAAAACAGCTGAATGCTATACTCAGTGAGTTTGATGTGGATGGTATATTTCTGGACTATCTGCATTGGCATGCACAGTTTGAAACAACTGAGCCTATATTGCCGGAGACCTGTTTTTGCAACAGGTGCACGGATATGTTTGAGGGCCAACTGGGGCATGCTATTCCCGGTTCCGGAATACCGGAAAAAGCGGCATGGATTCTGGATAATGCAGATGATGAATGGAGGAGTTGGAGAAACAGTATTTTAAACGGCTGGGTCAGGGATCTGGGAGAGCTTGTTAAACAGAGCAGACCAGAGGCATTGTTAGGTGTTTTTTATGCTTCCTGGTATCCGGCAGATCATGATTCGGCACTTTACCGTAAGCTTGGAATCGATGTAGCAGAGCTGGCTAATCATGTGGACGTTTTATCGCCTATGCTTTTTCATAGGATGAAAGGAAGGCCTGTTGAATGGGTAGGAGAATATGTTGAATGGCTGGGTGAGCTTACAGGTGGCGGTGAAGGGGATGCCCCGTTGATATGGCCGATAGTCCAGTCCCATAATAGCCCTGGTGTTGTCACCCCAGAAGAATTCCGGCAGGTTATGCTGGAAGGTTCCAGGCATCCCTCATCTGGCATTATGATGTTTTCCGACCAGTCCTTGCTTCAGGATAAGGAAAAGATGGAGGTGATGAAGGAAATTTATTTGTATGAAAAGTAGTTGGTTATGTTTTTCTACGAACTGTTGTGGATAATCAACAAATTACTGGATAGAGATGTTACCGTTGCTTTTCCAGAAAAAAATGATCATTCTCTGAATAAATAAAGCAGGATGCAGTATATTTGTACCATGTCTAACTAAAAACTGCACCAGATGGCTAAGAGTCAGGACGCTAAGAAAGCTGCAAAAAAAGAACCTGCAAAGACCCCTAAAGAAAAAAAGCAAGAAAAGAGGCTGAAAAAGGCTAGCAAGTAGGACGCACGGTTTCCAATAAGAAGTTCTTTTATACTAAAAAAGCAGGATGCCAATGCATCCTGCTTTTTTTTAAATTTAAATTCTGTTCGTATGAAGCTATATAATTTATTGATTATTATTGCGGTACTATGGTTTACAGCCATTCCGGTCATTGCCTGCACCAGTTATTTGGTAACTCCGGGCGCTTCGGTCGATGGGTCATCCATGATTACTTATGCAGCCGATTCGCATATCCGCTATGGCGAATTGTATTATTTTGAAGGGGGGCCACAAATGCCAGGATCCTTTTATCAGTGCTACGATCGCGGCTCGCATCGCCCCCTGGCTAAAATCCCCAATCCTTCCCACCTATATAAAGTGGTGGGTTATTTGAATGAGAAACAGGTGGCCATTGGTGAATCGACTTTTGGCGGACGTCCGGAATTGGTGGATACCACCGGTATGATTGATTATGGCAGTTTAATGTTTGTGGCACTTCAACGTTCGGCAACGGCGCGGGAGGCCATTCAAAACATAGCGCAGTTGGTGGAGGAGTATGGCTATTACAGTGATGGGGAATCGTTCTCTATATCAGACCCTAATGAGGTGTGGATGATGGAGTTAATAGGGAAGGGATATACCCCCAAGTATGATAGAAAGACCAAATTGACGGTCAATGCCGATAAAGGAGCTGTTTGGGTGGCTGTGCGTATTCCTGACGGGTATATCTCGGCCCACGCCAACCAGGCACGCATCACTACTTTTCCGTTGGCCGATGGCGTTAAGTCGATAACATCCAAGCAATTTGACCGCTTACATTCGCCTTCGGTGGAAGTGATTTATTCACATGATGTGATCGATGTGGCTCGAAGGAAGAATTATTTTTCAGGGCCTGATGAGGCATTCAGTTTTTCGGATGTGTATGCGCCAGTGGATTTTGGCGGCGCGCGCTTCTGCGAAGCCCGCGTATGGAGCATGTTTCGCCAAGTGAACAGCGATATGGATCAATATCAGGATTATGCCATGGGCTATGATTTGGACAATCGGATGCCCTTGTTCATTAAACCCGAACGTAAATTGACACCTCAGGATTTAATGCATTTTAAGCGGGATCACCTGCAAACAACTGATTTCGATATGAGTAAAGATGCAGGTGCAGGAGAGGGTCAACGTCCCTACCGGTGGCGGCCTTTGACCTGGAATGTGGATGGTAAGCAGTACTTCCACGAACGGACAACGGCTACCCAGCAAACGGCTTTTTCTTTCATTGCTCAAAGTCGAAAAGGTCTGCCGGACATGATTGCCGGTATTATCTGGTTTGGGGTGGATGATGCCGCTTCTTCGGTGTATGTCCCTATGTATGTTGGGATGCGCAAGGCGCCTGAGGCTTTTGCCGAAGGATTTGGAAGCATTATCAAATATGAAGAGGATGCTGCTTTTTGGGTGTTCAATAAAGTGGCCCACCTGGCTTATCTACAGTATAACCGCATCCATCCCGACATTGTGAAAGTCCAAAGCGCTCTGGAGTCGCGCTTTAAAGATTATGTGCCAGCTGTGGACAAAGCGGCCTTGGAGTTGTATCAGAAAGATCCCGAGCTGGCGGCTGATTTCCTGACAGATTTTTCAGTAAAAATGGGCAATTACACCGTTAAGCGCTGGCAGGAGTTATATGGTTTTTTAATGGTGAAGCATCTGGACGGCAATCTGAAAGTGGAAGAAGACGGCGTTTTTCAGACCAATGAATATGGCCGTTACCCCATAGTTAAACATCCAGAGCAACCAGATTGGTGGTATAGACTAATTTTGGATACCACGGGTGATAAGTTTGAATACCTGAAGTAAGAATGATTGCTAAGCTGGAAGTTGAGTATTTAGGAAACCTGATTTTGACAATAAAACCCTCTGAATGGGAACAACTTGCAATGTCTTCGACTTCTTGATTACAAGGATTAAAGACTATATCCCGCTCAGCGAAGCTGAGATCAGGATGATTGAATCGCTATTTGTACAAGAAGATTATAGAAAGAATGAAATACTGCTACAAGAAGGTAGCATTTGTCATAAACTGTTTTTTGTTGCTAAAGGGATTGTCCGCTTTTCTCAGTTGAAGGATGGGGAAGAGCGGACTTATGTTTTTAGGGCTGAAGGTGCTTTTTGTAATGATCTTGAAAGTTTTCTGCAAAAAACACCTGCCAGGAATTCCATCACGGCCATAGTGCCCACTACCGTATATACCATAACATATGATAATTTGCAGGTGTTTTACAATGCGTTGCAATTTGGCGACCGGTTCGGCAGACTCGCCATAGAACAGATTTTCGTGATGGTGGTCAATCATCTTACCACTTTCTATTCCGAAACGCCTCAACAGCGATATCTAAGGTTTGCTCAAAATCATCAGCATCTAATACAACGTATTCCCCAATTCTACATAGCATCCTATATAGGCGTTACACCGCAAGCTTTGTGCAGGATTAAAAAAAAGCTACTGCTTGACAATTAATGAATCCAGGTTCATAAGTTTTTTTGGGGGGAATGGTAGTTTTGCAGTCATTATAAATCAATACTGCTTAGCTATGGATATTGGACAAGCGAAATTTCCTGGAACAAATGCTCAGACTAAATTTTCTTTGAAATTGACAGTCAGGCCTGATTTATCCACATTGTGTTTTTTAGTTTTGTTAATGCTGGTAACTTTTAATTTGCCGTTGAGAGCCTTGGAACCAGGCGATCAGAATAAATGGTCCCTGGAAACCAGTCTCACCTTTGCTCCGGCAGCTCAGATATATATGCTTAAGGCTTCGTATCAGATTTCAGAAAATGCGGAACTGGGTTTTGGTCCCGCTTTTCAGAATTGGAAGAACACAGATAAAGCACCTCTGGGGCAGGCAAATGCCTATACATTATTGCTTTCGTATCGCTACTTCTTCTATAAAAATTTTCATGTGGAGCTGGAATTGTGGCCTGCCTATAATCATTTTAATTCCTTTGTTGATGGCAAAACCTACAAAGGTATGGAACTGTGGGTGGAGTATAAGGTGGGCTATAAAATAAACCTGACAAAAAATCTGTATGTCAACCTACAGCCCGGTCTGGCGCACGGGATTTGGATGCAGAATAAATGGCCGGAGTTTAAGGATGATACTACCATGGATTTGATAAAAGAATCGCTGGTTTTTGTTCCACAGATTTTGCTGGGATGGACTTTTTAATGCATCGACACAAAGCATATGAGTTACATACGAACTATGCGGAATGTAATCCTGTTTGCCATTATAGTATTCTAATGGACTTCAATCAGTTTGCTTTTCTTGTCATTTTATTCTGATAAGATGCAATAAGAATGATGATTTACTGCACAATTCAACCAATTTACAAAACGAATCTAGTTTGTTAACCCTTGAACGTGAATGAATAAATGTCGTACGAATTGCATAGCCTAAAAAATCAAATATGTCATGAGTTAAGAACGCCTCTAAACGCTATCATTGGGTTTGCCGAGTTGATTTCTTTGGATTCTGATTCTGCAGAAATAAATTCGGAATACGCGCAGATTATTTTGTCCTCTGCAAATGAGCTTTGTTCATCTCTTGATAAGTATCTCCCTTTTCTTTTGGAGACCTTGAAGCAGGAAAGTAAGTACGAAATATTGACTTTTTTGAAAAGCCTTGATGGTCGAAAGAATTTAGATTGCTCATAAAACTATTATTTATTCCAAACCAGTAAAAAGACAATGATATACTTATATTGCTGCTATTGATGCGTTTATATCATCTGGCGTTTTCCTGGATGAAAGGAACGCCGGACTGAATAGTCGGGCATTGGCCATTCAGGAGCCAGAATCTTTTTTTATTTTTGATAGTAAGGATGAGGTAGGGTTGAAAATAAAGAACATGCCTTCTTTTTCGCAGTCAGTTCCTAAAGTGCCTGTTTGGAAAGTGTATGGAGTTAATTTATTTCCCGCCGAGTAAATGGTTTTAACTGATTTAATATTATATTCATAAACGGAATTCGGTTATTAAAGCGTCAATTGCAAGGCAAGGGAGCTGTCGAGAGAGACAGAATTTACAATCAAAAAACAAGAAATTATGAAGCATGAGACATTAAAAATCAATGAAAAGGAAATAGAATGGAGTAGTTGGTCGAAAGCTGATGAAATAAAACATAATAGAAAGAGGATAATTGATGATGAGCACGTCAACAGGTTATATTGCGATATATATGAAATTCCGCCGGGGAAAACCAATTGGCCACTCCATTATCATACTTGCAACGAGGAAATTTTCTATATTATTGAGGGGTATGGAGAAGTGGTAACGGAAAGTGGCGTATTAAAAGTTAAGTCGGGTGATATTTTAAGATTTCCAGCTGGAGAAAAGGGAGTACATCAATTAAAGAATACATCAAATAGTGAAACTCTTAAATATATAGATATTGGAACAACAAACTTACCTGATGCAGTATTTATGCCCGCAGATAATATGGTTGAGTTATTTGCAGGTAAATCTGGGCAAGATAAAATGTGGTCATATGAAAATCTGTAAATGTGTGCTAAATACCATCCATGAAGAAACAATTTCTTACTAGCACCGAAACAAGCAGACTGGTTATTACAGATGCTAAAATGGATGAATGCGAACCGTTGCAAAAAATTGGAAATACAGCATGGATAAGTTTATTGGTAATTTTTTTTTCAACTTATCTTGCTGTCCAAAATAGGAGAAGTTTTATAGGTTGTGTATAGAAATAAATCAAATAAATGACAACATTTCTGCTAATAGGCTTTTTTATGTCCCTTTTCCTTATCGTTTTATTGATAGGAAAAGAAAACAAAACGCTGGCCGACAAAGTCTTGTTGTTAATGTTGATAGTATATGCCATTACTATAGGTGGTCCATATTTGGAGCTTTATAACCGGAACAATGGCTATCCATTTCCTCATTTAATGAACAATGCATGGCTTTTCCTACTATTGCATGGACCATTACTATGGTTTTATGTAAATTCGTTAATTGTTAAAAACTACCAATTTAGAATCGTTCATTCTCTGCACTTCTTTCCTTTTTTCTGTTATCTGCTTCTTCACTATTTCAATTTTTTATCTCTGTCGGCAGATGAAAAAATTCTTCTAACTCAAAATGAATTATTCACCACTACATTATTTTTTAAAATTAGGGGGATATCCATTGGACTATCCAGCATTGGATACAATATTTGGGCTTTAATCTTACTGAGAACCCATAGAAAAACTATTGAGACCCAATTTTCATACATTGAGCATATAGACCTGGCGTGGCTCAGGACATTATCATTGGCTTCACTTATCGTTTTTACAGTTAATGTGTTTCTGTTCAATATAAACAATTATTTAAATTTTGCAGGATTTTATGAACTGGCGCAAATTGCTTACAGTTTCTCAACTATTTATGTGCTTTTTATTGGTTATTTTGGAATCAAACAAGGAAGAATATTTGTAGATAATTCCCAAATAGCGGTAGGACAATCTCTTGAAATCGCGAAAAATGAGAAAGTTGTATTCGTTGATAAGAAAGATTATTCAAAGATTATCGAAAAATTAATTTTATTGATGGAAATAGAACAACCCTATTTAGATCCTGAACTTAACCTGACAAAGCTAAGCAGTTTAATGAAAACAAAGCCCGAAGTTATTTCCGAGGTTCTTAACTCATCGCTCAACCAAAATTTCTTTGAATATATCAATAAGTATCG
>DHVH01000353.1 GCA_002412555.1 Marinilabiliaceae bacterium UBA5213
AACGAATAGCGTTTGCGGATTGCTAAAAGCGCGGTAGTCGATGAGCATGCCTACACCAATCAGAAAAAAGGGTATAAAGATGGCATTTCCCACAAAGGTAATTCTATTCATCAAGGGTGAAGTCCTCGGAATTAAGCTGTTAATGGCCAAGCCCGCCATGAAGGCGCCAATAATGGCTTCAATGCCAGCCCACTGGGAAAGGATGGCTCCCAGAAATACGAGTACTAAAACAAAAATATATTGCGAAACACTGTCGCTATAGCGCTTGAAAAACCATCGGGATATTCTGGGGAAAGCAAAGAGGATTATGAGGGTTGAAATGGTGAAGGACAAAAGTAGTTTTATCCAAAAGCCACCGTCCATGCTACCATTGGACATGCCAACGACGATGGCCAGCACCAAGAGGGCCAGGATATTGGTGATTAGGGTGCTACCTACTGATATGTTAACTGCTCTGTTTTTGGTAATTCCCAGTTTGCTGACTATGGGATAAGTGATTAGGGTATGCGAAGCAAACATACTGGCTAGAAGGATGGAGGTGATAAACGAAAAATCCAGAATATATACCCCTGCCAGAGTCCCCAAAAGCATGGGTATGGAAAACCCATATAAGCCCAGAGCCGTACTTTTTCCAATGTTTTTTTTAAAGTCGTTCATGTCAATTTCCAGACCGGAAAGAAACATGATGTATAGTAAGCCAGCCGTTCCTGAGAGAATGATGCTGCTGTCGCGCGCCAAAAGGTTGAGGCCGAATGGGCCAATAATTACCCCTGCCAAAATCATTCCTAATAAATGAGGCAACTTGAGCTTGTCAGATATGATAGGGATGAACAGGATGATAATTAGAATGATTAGAAACTTGAGAACCGGGTCGGTTATCGGCAATACAAATTCAAATAAGCCTGACACCATAAACTGAATTTTAAGTAACAAATATAAGCAGGAATGACGACAAATTGCCTACTGGAACATGATTATAGCCAAAATTTGTAATTCAGGAGTGTAAATCTGTAGCACTTCTTGTCAACTTCTTCTGCCACTTCCATAACCTAATCTGGAATGGATAATTTTGGATGTATTTATGTTCTACAGCATGTTTTTTTCAACAATCGTTTGTGCAATCGTGTTCGCAATCGTTTGTTCCTTTTTGTTGTTTTAGCTTGTAAATCAGGAGACTAATAGCTGTTAATAATTGTTAAGTTTGTACAACTTAATTTTTAATTCAAATTCTATGAAAGTCTTTACTGATTATTGGAGCAGGGGCAGATTTTGTTTGCTGATGTTATCCATGTTGCTTTTTTCTGGCAGTAGTATTTTTGCCAATGGTTCTTTTTTCTCTTCTACAAGAACCGATTTTAGAGATGAAACGATCTATTTTGTGATGACCACCCGCTTTTATGACGGTGACCCGGACAATAATGTGCATTGTTGGGATGGGAAGTCACAGAACCAGGGTGACCCCGAATGGAGGGGTGATTTTAAGGGGCTGATTGAGAAATTGGACTATATCAAAGCTTTGGGCTTTACATCAATATGGATTACACCTATAGTGGAGAACGCCAGTGGTTACGATTACCATGGTTACCATGCTTTTGATTTCAGGAAGGTGGATAACCGATACGAGTCCGAGGATGTGCTTTTTCAGGATTTGGTGGACGCAGTCCATGCAAAGAATATGAAGGTGTTTTTGGATGTGGTGTTTAACCATACCGGAAATTTTGGGGAGGCATTTTTGGCGCCCTTGTTCGTGAAGGATTATGATGCGGATCTATCAGATCCGGATGCCAGCATGCTGCCTATTCCGGGCCGCTTGCCCGAGAATTATCTGCAACTACCCGGTGGAGAGCAGTACCAGGCGCGTTTGGCGCGCCTGAAGAATACTGATGGTGTTAACCATGACTTCAATAATTACTACCACCATTTTGGCAATTTCAACTGGGACGATATAACCTCTCAATGGGCTCAGATTGCCGGGGATTGTGTGGATTTAAATACGGAGAACCCTGTGGTTTACAATTATATTGTAGAGGCTTATTCTCAGTTTATCCGCATGGGGGTGGATGGTTTTAGGATAGATACCGGCCGGCATATTTCGAGATTGGTATTCAATAAGGTCTTTAACCAGGCTTTTATAGATGTGGCCGCCGATATGGGTAAGGAGTTCTTTATGTTTGGTGAGATTTGCACCCGCGACCGTAACTACTGGTACCGCAATACTCCGGCTATGTCAACGCCATTTTATACCTGGAAGGATTCGAGGGATTATGCCTGGAGTCATGATGCCTCTGAATATTTGGGGGTAGATGTTAAAAGTGGAGAGTTTCCCTTTTTAAATCAGCAGTCGTGCATTGCCAATTATAACGACAATATGTCGGATAGTGATGGCAGTCAGCCATCTTCCAACAACCATTTGTTGCTTAACAATGTATACCGGCAGCCCGATCATTCTATGCACTCGGGTATGAATGTGATTGATTTTCCGATGCATTGGAACTTTGAAAGCGCCGGGAGCGCCATGGGTGTTGCTGTAAGTGGTGATTATACTTACAATGATGCTACTTTCAACGTAGTGTATGTCGATTCACACGATTACGCACCCGATGGAGCGCCAGAGTATCAGCGGTTTAACAAGACTCAGGATGTATGGGCCGAGAATCTGAATTTGATGTTCACTTTCCGGGGGATTCCCTGCCTGTATTATGGCAGTGAGATTGAGTTTAAAAAGGGCTTTCCGATTGACAGGGGCCCAACTATTCCGTTGAGGGAGTCTGGGCGTGCCTATTTTGGGGGCTATATAACGGGCGACTTAGTAGTGGAGGACTTTGCCAGCTATTCCAACGCTTTGGGTAATGTGGCTGTATCGCTCAAACATCCCTTGTCCTTACACATTCAGCGCCTCAATCAAATTCGTATGGCGGTGCCTGCTTTGCGTAAGGGTCAGTATGCCACTGAGGGTGTGAGCGGTAATAATTTGGCTTATAAAAGACGTTATACCGATGAGCAAACCGACAGCTATGTGTTGGTGTCAATCTCCGGGAATGCTACTTTTAATAATATTCTCAACGGGACTTATGTAGATGCCATTACCGGAGATACAAAAGTTGTGACCAACAACAGTCTTCAGGTCAATGTGTCGGGCAAGGGCAATATGCGGGTCTATGTTTTGAATACTGCAAAAACTCAGGCGCCGGGCAAAGTTGGGCGCGATGGTAAGTATTTGTATACCACTGCATCGGTAGTTGAGGATGCAGGGGCTTACGGGGATGATCCGGAGGCATTGCTGCCGGTTACACCTGTTGATCCCGTTGACCCGGTTGACCCGGTTTTGTTGCCCGGAGAACAGGCCGTGTTTTTTGAGAAAGCTGCACACTGGGGCAGTAATATTAACGCTTATGTTTATTTTGAACTAAATGGTTCCGTTCAAGTGGTGACTTCCGGCTGGCCGGGCAATCGGATGGAGGCGCTGGGGAACGGGGTATACAAGTTTGTTTTTGACGAAGCAATTGGAACGTGGAAGATACTTTTTAACGATGGTTCCGGTAATCAGGCTCCGGCATCGGTTGGTTTTGATGTGGTAAACGGTGGTTATTACACCGTGGATGGATTGCTTAAGGTGATAGAGGAGGGCTTGCCGACCTCATTAGTAAATCCTTCTGATGATAGGGATGTTTTTCGTCTGGCTTTTCATCAGGGCGTATTGATAGTGGAGAGTCCGCTGGAGGGCTCGTTTGGTTTGTATTCGGTAGATGGCCGACTGGTGCGGATGTTGGAGCTGCAAAAGGGAAGTAATAAGATTTCAGGCATCATGCGGGGTGTTTACGTGGTGGCTGGACAAAAAATAGTGGTGTGGTAGGCTAATTGAACGAAATTCTTTTGATTGGTAAAAACCCCGATCAGCACCAGCTGATCGGGGTTTAATATAATAAGGCCATTTTGATTGTCCTAAAAGGCATATTGTACTGTTGCGCCTATTCGTGCATAGGAGCCCTCCAACAGGGTAAAGCGCACTTCAGGAACCAGACGAAGGTTGCTGCTGAGTTCATAGTTCATACCTGCCCCAAGGTTTAAACCTATGTCAGAGCCGGTGGTTGAACCTCCTCCAAAGTACCCAAAGCCCCATTCTTCGGGAAAATCAACTTTCCACATATTGATGGCCAGTCCTCCTATGGCAAAGAAACTTATTTGATCGCCCGAATGCGAAAAAATGTACTGGGCATCGAGGTCCACCACGTTATAGCTGATATAATCTTTCTTAAAAATGTGGGTAAAGCCAATGGCGCCTTCCCACTCGGGGGTAAAAGAATAAACCCCTTTAAAGGCCAAACCCAGGTTGTTGATGTCAGTAGCATATACCAAGCCCGCGCCCGCACGGATTTTGCTGCTTTCAACAGATTGCGCATGGGCGCTAATGGTAAAGGCCACTAAGGCCAAAAAAAGTGTTAGTTTTCGCATAGTAACTTAAATATTAGAATTAGTATAATTAGAATTTTATTCTGCTCATGAAGAGGGCAAAAATGAGGATAGCGAAAAGTAGCAACAGGAATGCTCCTGTCTGCTTTATGGAGCTCAGTTGTGAATGCGCTTCGCTATGGTTTTCCACATCTGATTTGCGGCTCTTGAGTAAGAAAATTGTTTTCATTTTGAGTTTGTTTTGGTTGGATATAATCCTGATTTGTACTCAAAAGTCCGAAATACTCAATGGCCATGAAAGAGCTGATTAGTGTGGATGTGAAACGGGTGAGTAAATCACCCGTTTCAGTTAGAATTTATTGATTTCTGCTGATGACTTCGAAGAGTTTGACCAGAAGTTCTTTTTTGCTTTTGCTCACCGGGAGATGCTTGTCGGGTTCCATCACCACATAGCCACCGTCGTTCTTGAGGTACTTTTTGAGGTAATTGGGGTTGATGAGGTAGCTTTGGTGGATGCGCATAAACAGGTAATTGCTCAGTGTTTGTTCCACCTCTTTAAGGGTTTTGCTAATAAGTTTTTGGCTTTGGTTGGCGAGAACAATGCGGGTGTAATTGTTTTCGCTCTGGCAGTAAACAATGTCGGCCACCTCTAAAAACTCAAAGCCTTCCGCCACCGGTATGGCAATCTTGATATTAAGTAGCCCCTCTGCTTTGATTTTTACCAGTAAATCACGCACAGCCCCTGCATCGAGTAGCTTGTCTTGTGCTTCTTTCTTTTGTTCCCAATCGCGCAACACCTGTTCCAGATCATCGATGTCAACTGGTTTCAGCAGAAAATTGTAGGCTTTGTTGCGGAAGGCTTGTACGGCGTAGGCACTGTGGGCGGTGGTGAAGACCACGTCGAAATGGATATGGGGCAACTGTGCCAGCAATTCAAAACCATTGAGCAAGGGCATTTCCACATCTAAAAACAAGAGGTCGATTTTTAGTTGGCTCAGTTCTTGGAGACAGTTCGCCGGAGTGGTCGATTTCAGTACGAGGTTGGTTTGAATTGGAAGAGATTGAAGATCCAGGGCCAGGCTCTCCACGCAGTGCTTCTCGTCGTCAATGATGGCGATGTTCATGCTGTTTTGGTTTATTGAGGTATTCATCTTTAGGACAATATTTGAGATACGGGTTGATTGTTGGCAGTTGCCAGATGCAGATTGACCCGCGTGCCGGCTGCTTTTTGCCTGTTGTCCCATAGGTCTTCCGTTTCTACGCGCAAATAAGCCTTGTTGATTTTATTGAAAAGGGCTATGCGGTCTTCGGTTATTTGTACCCCCATGCTTTTGTGCGTAGTTCCGGTGAGGGTTTTCTTGTGCTGGCGACCAACGCCATTGTCTTCAATGCTAATAATGAGTCCGGAAAGAGGTTGGTTGAGCTGGATGCTCAGTTTTTTGTGGCTGGATGGACTGGGTACCAGTCCGTGCCAAATCGCATTTTCGATAAAGGGTTGTAACACCATGGGTGGCACGGCAATGCTATTGAGCATTGCATCATCCATCTCTTCCATGGCCATTTGGAAGTCGAGTTGCTGGTCAAAGCGAATGGCTTCGAGGTGAATGTATTTTTGAGCCAATTCCAACTCCTGCTTTAGTGTAATGCTCTGCAGTTGGCCTGATTGCAACAATTCCCGCATGAATTTACTAAGGGTGGTGAGGTATTTGATGGCTTCCCGGTCGTGCTGCTTTTGAATCAGAAATTTAATCGAATTGAGACAATTGAAAAGGAAGTGGGGGTTCATTTGCATGCGAGAGGCCAATATTTCTGCCTGCCATAGGTTGCGCTGGTATTCCTGTTCGAGTCGTTCACGCTTTTGTTCT
>DHVH01000223.1 GCA_002412555.1 Marinilabiliaceae bacterium UBA5213
AACTCAAAAACCCTTTTAAAAAGACCTCCAAAACTACGGTCTTCAGTGTAAATAACTAAATAACCCATGGAGAGCGGTACGGAAACATAAAGCATCAAAACAAAAAAGATCAGCATGGAGAAGAAGATGGCAACAACCGCCCCAACACCTCCTCCACCAACCAAAGAGAAACTAACCAAGATAGCACCTATACCACCTCCAAGCACCAAAAAACCTAAAAAAAACAGCAGGTAGAAACCGACCAATTTCCACACATAAGTCGTATAGTACTGCCATACTTCATTGGCCTCAAAACCATTGCGACCCTTTAAAGTATACAAGTGTAAATAGGCGGCAGTAAGACCGGAAATAAACACATAAACAACAAGAGACAATAAATAAACGATGGACATTTTAGCATAGTAGCTTACACCCAAAACATCTGTTGAAAAATCAGCAGTTCCCATTTGAGAAAAAGCTTTAGATAATTCCGTTCCTGAGAAGAACGCACCGGCAATGGCAGCTAACAATATGGGAATGCCTGCATAGTATAAAAATACTTTTCCATAGCTTTTAAACTCTTGAGAAATAAAAGCAAAAGTAGCATTGATAACATCTGAAAAATCTCTACTCTTTTTGAGCAATACGGTTGGTTTCTCCATTTCTTGATTGGTTAAAGGTTCTTACATAAATATACTTGGGATAGATAACAAAGTAGCCCACAATTAAAGCGGTCGATAAGCCAATAATTAGCAGCTGGACAAGCATGGGCATCTGGTTGTAATGTCTTGTAATATAACTCTCAATGGCGGACGCAAGAATAAAAAAGGGGATAAGGCCCATAATGATTTTGGTACCTCTCACAGCCCCCTTTACAAATAGATATTTTCGCGGGTAAGTCCCCGGAAACATGAGTGATCTGCCCATCAATATACCAGCACCTCCTGCCAACACAATGGCCGATAATTCAATTGTACCATGCAACAGCACCGTGACCAAAGATACTACCCCTAAAGTCTGCTGAAAAAAGAAAGCCAGAAAAGCGCCCAGCATCATTCCGTTTCTAAAAAGAATAAAGGCAGTTCCCAAGGGTGTTAACACCCCAAAAAGGAAAGCCAGGAACGAAACTCTGATATTGTTAAAGGCAATCATAAAAAACATTTCCAAGGGATTGGTCATGCCATAAACCCCCATAGGATCACCCTTTGATATATTATCCAGTGTCATGTTTACGTAGGCATCTCCTATGATCACCCTTAATAAATCACTATCCTCGATGGCAGAAATCCATCCCAATAAAAAAGCACCCAGAAAGATCATCAGGGCCCACAAAAAATCTTTACGAGACAGGTAAATAGACAAGGGCAGCTCCGTTAGCCAAAATTCAAAAATACGGTTCGACTTCTCCTTCTTATTTCTGTAAATAATAGAATGGGTTCTGGAGCTTAGGCTATTCAGATAAGTAACCAATCCCGATTGTGGGTAGAAAGTGCGGGCATACGACAAATCATCAGTCAGTAAAATATAATTCGAGGCCAGATCATCAGGGGAAATATCCCTTTTTCTGGTTATCTGATCATCGAATGCAGACCATCTTTGCTTGTTGATATTAATGAAAGAAATTTCCTTCATCTGAAAAAGATAAATATTTTTGGTTGGGTTCTGTCGTCAATTTTTCGCTAAATTTGAACAAATTTAGCATAATCCATTTAATTGCAACCACCCGATGGAAACTTTTAACCTGCAAACTACTCAAAATGTCACACTCCAATATCAGATTGCCAGTGTAGGCGATCGCATCCTGGCAGCCATGCTAGATTTCAGTTTCATGGCTATCTACTCCATATTACTGGCCATTATCATTAGCGTCTCCCCTGCTGATTTGATGGGGTGGCTAGGCGCCTTATATGTCCCTATTCTTTTTTACCATCTGTTTTTCGAGATCTTTTTCAATGGTCAAAGTCCCGGCAAAATGATCATGGGTATAAAAGTGGTCAAAACAGACGGCTCTCAGCTGTCGGTTGGTGCATGCATTATTCGATGGATCTTTAGAATACTGGATGTTTCGCTTTTCTTTGGCGGACTGGCTGTTTTAATAATCATCATCAATGGTAATGGTCAGCGACTGGGCGATATTGCAGCCTCTACCACCGTTTTAAAAATCCCCAAATCCAAAGAAATGCAGGCTACCTCGTGGATGGATGTGCACCACTCCTACGAACCTCAGTTTCATCAGGCCGAACTGCTAACTGATAACGATGTAAGAATTATTCGGGAAGTCCTGCAAGTAGCTGCACAAAAACCAAAGCAGCCCCAAACTTTGGAGCTGCTTAAGCAAACAAGGGATGCGGTAGTCAAAAAGACATCTATTCATGCAGACATGCCCGACCGCAAATTCCTTTATACCATCATCAAAGATTACAATGCCATACACCAAAGAATGATGGCAGAGACCTCACATGTTTAATTCCTTCTTCCAAAAAAGATCATCAGGTAATACATCAGCGTGGCCAAAGCAGACAAGGCAGCCACCACATAGGTATAAGCAGCCCATCTCAAAGCATCTTTAGCTTCTTCGTGACTTCTGCCACCGGTAATTCCACTGGTATTCAACCAGGCTAAGGCGCGTTGGGTAGCATTTATTTCTACCGGCAAAGTGATCAAGGCAAAAGCAGTAAACACACTGTAGCAGGCAATGATAACCAACAGAGCGGCGTCAAAAGAAATAATGTTGGGCAGCATAAAAGCGCCAAAGAACATGGCAATAAAAATACCATTCAACAATTTGGCACTGACATTTTGCAACGGTACCAAAGCCGAGCGCAATTTAAGCGGTGCATAGGCCTTAGCGTGCTGAATAGCATGGCCACACTCATGGGCAGCCACAGCAGCAGCAGCCACATTTCTTCCGCCATAAACCTCGGCACTTAAATTCACCGTGCGGTTGGCAGGATTGTAATGGTCACTCAGCTGTCCACCTACCGACAGTACTTTAACCCCGCTAATGCCGTTATCATACAGCATTTTTTCAGCCACTTCCTTACCAGATAAACCACTGGGCATCAGCGTGCGGGCGTATTTTTTAAATCTGCTCTTCAACTGGGAACTTACCAACCAGCTGGCCAAAGCAAACACAATAAAAATAATAAATAATGGAGATGAGAACATAGTTTTCTTTTTTTAAATCAACAACACACATCTATCAAAAAGTTTGCCAATTGCCGCTCACTGCCACCTAGTCGTTGCTGAAGCATCCAATTAGGAGCGTGGTTTAATCCTCAAGCGCTGTCCAGGTTGAAGTTTTCGGGCGTCACTGATATTGTTCAGCCGGATGATGTCCTCATTGGACACACCGGGATACTGTTTGGCAATGGACCAAAGGTTATCACCAGAACGTACCGTGTGGTATACAAAATTGTCACCATCTGCACTGGCCGATGCCAAAACGGCAGTCGACGACTGCGAAACACGTTGCTTGCTTCCATGACGCTCAGCAACAGCCTGATAGTGACCAACTTTATCTTTTGGCACATAGACCACCAATTTTTGTCCCACCCGAATCATATTGCCATTGATGTTGTTCCAGTAGCGCAAGTCTGAAAGCCTCACATTAAACCATTCCGCAATCAGACCCACCGCATCGCCCGACTTGACCGTGTAAATGACCGTTTCTCTTCCCGTGGGAGCCACAACAGGGTGTGCAGAAGCACTGACAGGGGAAACGACCAGCTGGTTATTCGGGAAAAACTCCTCACGTCGATGCGCATAAATGGTATCCTCATAAGCAGCGAAAACAGTAGTGTGGTTAAATGCCAGACGCAAGGGATACATTTTTGTTTTTGCCGGAATAATATCCCTGCGGTATTGTGGATTCAGTTCCCGGATCACTTCAACAGGAACATTGACCATATCGGCCACTTGGTTAAAGTGCAGTGGTTGTGCAACCATAATGGTATCAGTTGCCACAGGCAACTGAATGCTTCGCGCGTGTAAATTGTGCTCCTCTGCATAAGTAAAGGCATAGGTGGCGGCAATAAAGGCAGGAACGTAGCCACGTGTTTCACGCGGCAAGCGGTGGTATATTTCCCAGAAGTCTCGCTTTCCACCTGATCGTCGAATGGCTTTGTTGACATTACCTGGACCACAATTATAAGCAGCAATCACCAGTTGCCAGTCGCCATAAATACCGTACAAATCAGACAAAAAGCTAACCGCGGCCTGCGTTGCCTTCACCGGATCGCGTCTTTCATCCAAATACGAATCAACCTCCAAGCCGTACATCTTTCCTGTGTAGTACATAAACTGCCAAATACCTGAAGCACCAGCTTTGGATAAAGCTCTGGGATTCAAAGCTGATTCAATAACGGGCAGGTATTTAAGTTCAAGCGGAAGACCGGCAGCATCGAGTGCCTCCTCAAAAATGGGAAAATAATACTGAGATAATCCCAGCATCGACTCCATTTGACCCCGCCTTCGCTGGGTATATAATTGAATGTAGGACTTAACCTGACTGTTAAACGGAAAATGCATGGGCGAGGTAATGGCTGACAGCCGTTGAATATAAACCGAATCCGGTAGCTCCTCCACCAAATTTTCAATTCTATCAATAATCGTGTCCACCACAAAATCAACCGTTGCCGGCCTTGTGTGCCATTCATTCACCAAACTATCCAAAGAGGCCACATAGTTTGAGAAATCTTTCTCAACACCGGCTGCCTCAGGGGTTTTGGCCTTACTGTACCCTAAACTCAACAGAGCCATGGCAACTAATACGAAACTTCTTTTCTTCATAATACAAAAACATTAACACATTGCAAACCAAATGCTCTAATACGTCAAAAACTAAATAGGGTTGTGATTAATACGGAATAAGAATTCTTAAAACTGAAACCGCATTTGCAAACCAAAGGTAGATCCATTATCTGTAACAGGAGGAAGCACTGTAGGTTCAATCCGCAAGGAAAGATCATCGCTGATATCAAAATCATAAAAATGGGCATCCACGCTCGCATCAATGATACTGGCCAGGTAGAGTGCTGCCATGCCTATGTAGCTCATATCACGATACCGCTTATAATACCTGCGTTTGTTCTGCAAGGCCCGCTGAAACCATTCAGAACGAGCTCCATGCACATCCTCAATTCCCAGACCTGGCGGAATAAATTCTTCGTAACTCGTATTGCCCGGATCACGAATCAAAAAATCCCGGTAGGCCGACCGGTACTTGTCGTAATAGGTCGTATTAAAATGTATGGCATAAACCAAACCGCCAATACCGGCATAGAGAATCGGAACTTTCCAGTATTTCTTATTGTAAATTTGTCCCGCCCCCGGAAAAACAGCCGCATAAACACTGGCCTTATGGGGTGAGTGTTGGTAATCATCTGCTAACTGAAAATCTGCGGGAGTGGGGGTTTCCGGAATAGTTGTCAGAAAAATCTTTTGCTCAATCAGTGAATCCGGAAGCAAAATAATGTCTGGTTCCAGTGAATCATTCAAAAGCGTGGCCGTCTTAGTCAGCAGGCTGTCTATTTCAGCATCGGAAAGCAAGGGTGGTCGGGTGATGAGCGAATCCATCAGCACTAGGGCAGAGTCGGTCACGGAAGCATTCTGGGCTTTTGTTGAAAAATTCAAAAACCCAATCAGCAGCGCTGTAAAAATGAAACTCCTTTTGAATATATCCACCTTATATTGAATGGCTTAAAAAAATCAAGATTTCACTTTGTCAAGAATGGCAACAATCTGCTCCAATTCCTCGTCAGACCGAAATGGAATAACAATTTTTCCTTTTCCCTTATCGTCACGCGAAAACTGAATATTGGTCTTAAAGAAACCGGATAACTGATGCCTCAGTTCAGCATATTCTTCAGAAACAGGTGTAACAAACCCAGCCGTTTCTTTAGGCGCCACAGGTTTGTCAATGGTCCGCACAATCTCTTCCACTTTTCGTACCGACAAATCCTCCCTGATGATTTTTTCAAAAACAGCAATCTGTTTAGAGGAATCTTCCACATTTATGATGGCCCTTGCGTGCCCCATGGATATCTGTTTCTCACGCAATCCCAGCTGAATTTCAGCAGGAAGTTTCAACAGACGCAGATAATTGGCGATGGTAGAACGCTTTTTCCCAACGCGATCCGACAAGCTTTCCTGAGTCAGGCTGCACTCATCAATAAGCCGCTGGTAACTGATGGCCACTTCAATGGGGTCCAAATCTTCGCGCTGGATGTTCTCAACCAAAGCCATTTCGAGCATGATATCATCATCTGCGTCTCTTACATAAGCCGGAACTTTGGTAAGTCCTGCCAATTTAGAAGCTCTAAAACGACGCTCACCAGCTATAATCTGGTACCTATCATCAGACAACTTCCGCAAAGTAAGTGGCTGCACAATACCCACCGCTTTAATTGACATTGAAAGCTCATTGAGTCGTTCTTCATCAAAATGCGACCTTGGTTGCCAGGGATTGGCTTCAATTTTATCAATGTCGATTTCAATTATAGAAGCAGCAGGTCTGTGGTGCCGTACCTCTTCCGAATTGTCTATCAGGGCACCTAAACCTCTTCCTAAAGCGCTCTTTTTTGCCATCTTATATTCTAAGTGTTCGAATTATTTATTGATAACCTTGTCCTTATTATCCATCTTAGTCATGTTGTTCCTCTGTAACAACTCGCGTGCCAGATTTAAATAATTGGTAGCGCCCTTGGAAGCAGCATCATACATCACTACCGCTTTGCCATAACTAGGCGCTTCACTCAACTTAATATTTCTGGTAATAAGCGTTTCAAACACCATCTCCTGAAAGTGGGTCTGCACCTCTTCTACAACCTGGTTCGACAAACGCAAACGCGAATCATACATGGTTAGCAGAAAACCTTCAATTTCCAATTCGGGATTAAGCCTGTTTTGAATAATCTTAATGGTATTCAGCAGTTTTCCAAGTCCCTCAAGGGCAAAGTACTCACATTGCACAGGAATAATTACTGAATCTGCTGCTGTTAAGGCATTGACGGTAATCAATCCCAGGGAAGGGGAACAGTCAATTAATACGAAATCATAATCCTCCCGCACTTTTTCCAACACCTCTTTAAGCACATACTCTCGCTTAGGCATATTAAGCATCTCAATTTCAGCACCTACCAAATCGATGTGGGAAGGAAGGATAAACAAATGGTCAATTTCGGCCTTTAGAATCGCCTTTTGGGTATCTACCTTATCCACAATGCATTCGTAAATGCTATTCTCAATATTATTCAAATCAAAACCTAAACCAGAAGTTGCGTTGGCCTGAGGATCTGCATCCACTACCAGCACCTTGTACTCCAACACAGCCAGACTCGCGGCCAGATTAATAGCGGTTGTTGTTTTACCTACACCACCTTTTTGATTTGCCAGTGCAATAACTTTTGCCATAAATCACCTGTTTTAATATTTTAGTCAAAATGGTAAAAATCCAATTTTAGACGAAAGCCAAAGTTAATCTTTTATTAAAAACAAACAGAAATTCTGTCCATTATTTTAATGTTTTCTGTTCAGCCAGCCAACACAAAAACCTTTGTATTGGTTAGTTACAGGAGGAATATAAAAAACCCGCTAAAGAAAAAATCTTTAACGGGTGTAAACCATTTTGTAAAGCAAAAAGGGCTATTTCCTAAACATATCCAGCTGGTTGTCATAATTCAGGTAATACCACCCCTTTTCAAGTTCATCAATTTTCAATGTTTTACCATATCCCTTGACAATGATGCGACCATAACTATCATATAATTCATACATGGTTGGTGATGAGAACTCGATAGGTCCATTGCCTGAACCAAGGCTGAAGCCTACAGGTTCTTTTGAGCTATTGTAAACCAACTCAGCTGAAACCTTGCTGGCTTTTCGGGAGTCGGTTTGTCTGATTCGAAAGCGATTTTCACCGGCATGCATCCTGATGGGTGCCGAATAAGCATGAACGCCTGCCACCCCGATACCATCCACCTGACCGACAGCCACCCATTTATTCCAGCGAAATTGTTCTACTATGAAAGGCAGGGCTCCTGTTTCATTCCGGGTTTTCCAGACAACATTGTTACCCTGAATTCTAAACTCCTCTATTTCGAAGGAAGCTTTGGCATTTAACACATCAGAGTTGAGCACTCTGGGTACGCATCCCTCTTTATAATTAATGGAAACAACTACCTGTTCGCCAAGCGAAAAGCCATAAACAGCCAGGTCTATTTCAAACGCGGTAGAATTGATCTCATCTGTGGAAGTCATGCCATTGACCGTTACTTCATACACACAAAAACCAACGCCGGTGGCCGAAAACGGATTCTTCACATACAAGTTCTCTCCCTGATAAGTACCTCTGAGTTCAATTTGTCCCGCCGAGGCGGACAAGTGAAAAAAAGCAAGGATGAAGAGTAAAAGGAGCTGTCTCATTATTGTTCGATAGGTAATTAAATCCGAATATATCTATTTTCAGAACATTGCAATTTAAAAAAACCTTTAATGCTATGCAAAAAAAATCATTCTCATTCCATGATTATCAAAATATATTTGATAAACGCGTTGAAAAAACAACAATTTTTAAAGGGGTGCCGCTTTCCAGTCGCCACTGTCTTTGATTAAATCAATCAATCGGTCAACCGCCTCTGCTTCAGGCAAGGCTTTCATAACCAGCTCCCTGTTCTTAAACAACGACACTTTGCCGGGACCGGCTCCTACGTAACCATAATCGGCATCGGCCATTTCACCTATCCCATTAACAATACAGCCCATAATCGCAATTTTCAGTCCTTTAAGATGGGCCGTCCGCTCCCGCACATTTTTGGTAGTCGTTTGCAAATCAAAAAGCGTTCTGCCACAACCCGGGCATGAAATAAACTCTGTCCGTGAAAACCGGACTCTGGAAGCCTGCAAAATTCCAAAAATCAATTCAAGCAAAGCTGCCGTATTCAGCTTGGGTGCACTAAGGGAGAGACCGTCACCATATCCATCTAAAAACAAAAGCCCGGTATCAGCGGCTGCTTTAACCTGCACCGCCTCGGTTTCAGCATCTGCATAAGCCCGATGAATAACCACGGGGTGTGTCAGCTGATGCGCCTCCAGTGCCATAAAAAAAGCCCGTTGCTCAGCAGTTCCATTTGCATGCGCTGAAGTCAATAATAGCAGTACGTCCTTATCCTGCTGCAAAGCCAAAACCATGGGCTCGTCCAATTCCTGATAATTCATTTCCAGGACTTTGAATCTGCCCTCCAACGCACCGGTCAGAAAATCTTTGGCCTTATATAAGGGCCACACATTGGCCGGCAAATCCTTCGGTACATTGTGAAAGGGAACAATGCGCAGTCGATCCCTAAAAACAGCCGGCAATGAAGCATCCACCTGATCAACGATAACAGCTTCAGGCACTAGCTGACCAACATCAACTGAGCTGGCCTGACGAAAGTCCATGACCACCGCAGCTATCTGCTCCTTGCCAAAAATCCCGACCTGGTGCGATGATCGCTTGACATATTCATAGGGATGGTAACTGTGTACAGGGCTTACCCTGATGGGCGCATGCCCCACCCTGCCAGCCACATAGTCTTTTAACATTTTAGCCACTGGAATTTCTTCCTCGGGATCTTCAGTGAGCGAAACCCGGATGGTATCGCCTAGCCCGTCGGCCAGCAAAGCGCCAATGCCGACGGCCGACTTTATGCGGCCATCCTCGCCACTGCCGGCTTCGGTAACGCCCAAATGCAGCGGATAATCCATGCCTTCGGCACGCATGGTAGCAACCAGCAGTCGCACGGTATGCACCATCACACGGGTATTGCTCGATTTAATACTGAGTACTATGTTGTCAAAGGCAGCCCTGCGACAAATGCGCAAAAACTCCATGCATGACTCCACCATTCCCAAAGGGGTATCCCCATACCGCGCCATAATCCTGTCCGATAAACTGCCGTGATTGGCGCCAATGCGCAAGGCTGTGCCGTTTTTACGGCACACTTCCAAAAAAGGCAATAACTTGGCTTCTATTTCTGTGAGTTCCGACTGGTAATCACCTGCAGAGTAGTTTATGTCGCGGAACTTTTTGGCACCATCCACAAAGTTGCCCGGGTTGATGCGTACTTTCTCAACACGCTCAGCTGCCAAAACAGCAGCGCTAGGGTTGAAATGAATATCGGCTACCAATGGGAAATCATAGCCCTTTTGATGAATGTATTGCTTGATTAACTCCAGATTAATGGCTTCGCGGCGGCCCTGAGTGGTAATACGAACCATTTCTCCGCCGGCACGGGCAATGCGCAGGCATTGCTCGGCTGTAGCCTCTGTCTCCAGAGAGTTGGTGGTGGTCATGGATTGTAAGCGGATGGGGTTATTGCCACCAATCCCCAATGGACCAACCAAAACCTCCCGTGTGGGATTTCTTTTGTACGCAAACAATGAATCACAAAACAAGGGGAGATGGGCCGACTTATCCGCATTGCCTGTTTGCTTATTAGATGTCATAACTTCCGGTTTCACATTTCAACGCGCTAAATTATCTTCTCTTATCCGAAAATTCATAACTTTAAGGCAAAATTTTTATTAAAATGTCCATCACAGTCTCAAACGTAACAAAATATTACGGTCGCCAAAAGGCGCTCACCAATGTTTCATTTCAGATAAACAGCGGGGAGGTCGTGGGGTTTTTGGGGCCAAACGGCGCGGGAAAATCGACCATGATGAAAATCATCACAGGCTTTTTACCACCTACAGAGGGTCATTTGGAAGTCTGTGGGCACAGTGTGAGTGACAACTCGCTCGAATTCAGACGCAAAGTTGGGTATTTGCCTGAGAACAATCCTTTGTACCCCGACATGTACATCACGGAATACCTGATGTTTGTGGCTGACATTTACAAAATTGACCGGGCCCGACTGCGGGTGGAAGAGGTCATTGAAATGACCGGATTGGGACCTGAACGCCATAAAAAAACTGCCGCCCTGTCAAAAGGTTATCGACAAAGAGTGGGTCTGGCCCAGGCCTTGTTGCCCGACCCGGAAGTGCTGATATTGGATGAACCTACATCGGGACTCGATCCCAACCAGATTAGCGGGGTTAGGGATTTGATCAGTGATTTGGGACGGTCCAAAACCATACTATTGTCGACGCACATCATGCAAGAAGTAAAAGCCTTATGCGAAAGGGTGATTATTATTAATCAGGGACAAATTGTGGCGGATGAGCAACCCGAAAAACTGGAAATGGCAGGTGGTGGCACCCACGTATTCGTAGAAGTGGAATTTGACCGTCAACCAGCGCCTGAACAACTGATCTCCATTCATGGCGTTACAGAAGTGGAAGCCCTACACAACCGATGGCTCATAAAGGCCACTGTGGAGAAAGATGTACGAGCAGAACTTTTCAAATTTGCCGTTAACAACAACCTAATGATATTGGAAATGACTCAGAGACAAGCTTCTCTGGAAAATATATTCCGCCAGCTAACAACCGAGTAATGCAGCCTGAATAACTTGTGAACTATACAAACTAAGGGGCCAGCGTTTCAATTTGCCAGGCATTATCGGTGTGGGTATAACGGTAACGCTGATGCAGCCGGCCGGGGCGACCCTGCCAGAATTCAAACTTACGGGGCTTAATGATGTACCCGCCCCAATGCTCAGGTCGCGGCACTTGGGCACCTTCAAATTCCCTGGTAACCTCGGCGTAGTTCTTTTCTAAAAATTCATAATTAGCCACCACCCGACTTTGTGCAGAAGCCCAAGCACCTATCTGGCTGGCGCGCGGACGGGAAGCAAAATAAAGATCTGAAACCTCGGCAGGCAATTTCTCAGCTATCCCTTCGATACGGATCTGGCGTTCGAGCATGGGCCAGAAAAACAGCAACGCCACATTGGGACAAAGGGCTATTTCTTCACCCTTATCACTCTCATAATTGGTGTAGAAGACCAGTCCGCCCGAATAAATATCTTTGAGCAAAACAATACGTGAATGAGGAACCCCCGATGGTCCGGCAGTTGCCAAGGCCATGGCATTGGGCTCAGGCTGCTTCGAGGCAATGGCTTCTTGAAGCCATTGCTCTGTCTGCTTAATGGGATCAGCATCCAGACGGTTCAGCGACAAGCCTCCCATTGCAAAATCTCTTCTCAGACTATCAAATTGATCCTCCATGTTTAAATATTTCAAATTGGTAATTTCTTCGGTTTGTGCGCTTCTTTCAAAAATTGGTGCCCCTACGTCTGCTCTAAAAAATCACTATTTTCGAGTTGCAGCCCAAAAAAACCAACACAGAAAATGTTCTTGAACATATTATTCACAATCAGGCTGCGCTGAACAATGGCCAATATAGCCATCAAAAGTGCCAATCTCCGTGCGAAACAAACAAGTCAACTACCTTTAAAGTTTTGTCTTTTATGCTGAAAAGGTGATGTTAAACACATTTTCAAATGGTGAAAAATAGAGATAAAGTAGTAGCTTTGCACCGGAATTTTCAGGCAGGCTTGACACAATACTCTGAAAAACAAATCATTCCAACTACATCTAAAAGACACATAAAAACAGTATATAAAACAATTAACAAATGGGCTATAAAACAGTTACAGCCGCAGAGGCAGTTAAGGTTATCCAGTCGGGCGACCGCATTCACCTGAGTAGTGTGGCGGTGACTCCGCACGCGCTTATCAGAGCCATGGTTGAGAGGGGCAAAAACAAGGAGTTTGAGAATGTGAGAATTCAACACATTCACACCGAAGGTCCGGCCCCTTACGCAGACGCAGAGTTTGAAGGCATTTTTCAGCTGGAGTCCTTTTTTGTTGGCGGAAACGTTCGCAAGGCCACACAGGCCGGATATGCAGACTACATTCCCGTGTTTCTCAGTGAAACACAAAAACTGATTCGTCAGGGTTATCTAAAAGTCAATGTGGCCATGGTGCAGGTGTCGCCTCCCGACAAGCACGGCTTTGTCTCCTTGGGGACCTCCGTTGACGCAACTTTGGCGGCCATCGAATATGCCGATACCGTAATAGCTCAGGTTAACAAACACGTGCCACGGGCGTGGGGTGATGCCATGATAAACATCAAGGAAATCGACCTTTTTGTGGAACACGACGAGCCTCTTTACATCCATAACAACGCACCGCTTTCAGATATTGAAAAGGCCATAGGTCGCAATGTGGCTGAATTGGTTGAAGACGGTGCCTGTCTGCAAATGGGTATTGGCGGTATTCCCAACGCAGTACTAGGAGAACTGGGCAACCACAAAGACCTGGGAATTCATACCGAGATGTTTTCGGACGGTTTGCTGCCCCTGATTGAAAAAGGAGTTGTAACCGGCAAACGGAAGCAAATTGATAAAGGTAAAATGGTGGCTTCCTTTTTGATGGGATCGCAAGCGCTATACGATTTTATTGATGACAACCCTGCTGTGGCCATGATGGATGTTTCGCACACCAACGGCATTCACGTTATCCGTAAAAACCACAAAGTAACGGCCATCAACTCAGCCCTGTCGGTTGACCTGACCGGCCAGGTTTGTGCCGACTCCATTGGCACAACCCACTATTCGGGTGTAGGTGGTCAGATTGACTTTATTCGAGGTGCCGGCCATTCTGAAGGTGGAAAACCCATTATTGCCATGCCATCCGTGACTTCAAAAGGGGTATCAAAAATTACCAATACCTTAATGGAGGGCGCCGGAGTGGTAACCACCCGTTCGAATATGCATTGGTTGGTAACCGAATTTGGTGCGGTTAATTTGTATGGCAGGACTTTGCAGGATCGTGCAAGGCTAATCATATCCATTGCTCATCCCAATCACAGAGAAGTGCTGGACAAGGCGGCCTTTGAGAGATTTGGATCGCACTACCACTTCGTTTCGAAGAAATAAGCTCTTATAAATATTGACGTAAAAAGGCGATCGAAAACGATCGCCTTTTTTTATCTGTAACTTTGATTGCCGGAGGTGGTTACCCCTATGACCCGTATCACACCATCACCCTTTTTCAATGGCTTATCAGATTTCCGACCATAAACGTCTATACGCCCCGACGAGGTCTTCAAATCAAAACTCAAGGTTTCTGGATCATTGCTAAGTGTGATATCAATGTTCCCGGAGCCATTCTTAAAGCTTGAATGCTCGGTTAACATCACTTGTTGTCCCCTAATAGCACCACTGGAGGTTGTCAAATCCAGTTTGCCTACCACCCCATCCAGACGAATACCGCCCGATGAAGAAGTGGCTACTGCGTTGCCCTTCAATCGTGTCACTGCAATTTCGCCCGAAACAGACCTGACTTCAGCAATGCCCATGACATCTGCAAGAGAAATATTTCCTGAGGTGGTACTTAATCCAACGCCATTAAGCGCAGAGGATACCCTTACATTTCCTGAAACCGAAGAAAGATGACATCCGCCCTGAATATCCTTCATGGTAATGTTTCCACTGACCGAATGGGCATAAACATCACCGCCTAGCATAACACCATTGATGTCTCCCGATGTAGTATTCACCTTTAAAGCGCCCATGATGTTCTTAAGCTCAACATCTCCGGAGAGGGTTTCCAAGGTGCATGGACTGTTGCCTAAGCCGTCTATACTAATACTTCCCGACAAGTTAGAAACCTCCACGCGTGTTTGGGCGGGAACCGTCAACATCAGCAGTCCGCGTATTTGACCGGTGGTGTTGCATGGTTGCTCAATCCAAACATCCAGTTGAGAGCCCGTCTGCGCATAGCGAATGCGTAAATCCTGATAACGACGTACGGAACGAATTTCACCTTCCATGGAAACTTCAGCATCAGAACCGGAAACAATTTCCGTTGTGCAAAACGCCCCTTTAATAGATACCGTTTCCACTCCCTTAAAATTCTCCTGAACTCTGTCGAGCAATTCCTGCGAAAAAAGTGGAGATAGGGAAAACGAAAAAAATAAAAGACCAAACAAAAGTCCTGTAACCTTCATTTTAGTATAATTTTAGACATATAAAATTCCGTTTTTTTGTAAAAAACCAATTTACGATAAATCAGGCCGCTTATCAACCCATTCTTTGATATTTATTCCACCCAAATTGCCCGAAGTCATCACCAATAGATTAGCATGATCCAAAGCCACACTATTGAGCGCTAACAAGAGCTCAGCAGTAGTGGTTAGTATGGCCTTGACAGGAATATTAAAGGCCTCTGCCACCTCCTCGGTGCTTAATACTGGCAACTGTTTATGAGCCAGCACACTGGGATCAAAAAAGACGATCGGATAATCGGCCCTTTCCATGGTATTGCGGTATTGCGGTAAGAAGTTCTTGTTTAAACTGCTGAAAGTATGAAGTTCTATACAGGCCACCAATTCCCTGTCGGGATACTGCTCCTTGACGGCCTCAATGGTGGCCTTCAGTTTAGAGGGCGCATGGGCAAAATCATAAAACACACATGAGTGGTCGTTTTGCCCCAATACCTGCAGGCGCCTTGAGGCGCCCTTAAAGGTCTTCATCGATGCCAAAAATTGTTGTTCCGACAAGCCCAATTCCCGACAAATATTCATGGCGCCGGCCATATTCTGCATGTTATGACTACCAAAGACCGGCACCTCATAGGTTTGCTGATGATGAAGTACCTGGGTCTGCCCATCCACCACCTTCGTAACCAGGGTACCATAGGCCTCAGTGGTCAGCGTACCCTTATAATCCCGCATCATTTCTTTGAGCGTAACATCATTGCTAAACCAGGTTAGATAGCCATTTTCACTGATCGAATCAACAAACATCTGAAACTGCTCATTGTATTGCTCAATGGTGGGAAACACATTCACATGGTCCCAGGCAATGCCGGTAATCAGGGCCAAGTGCGGTTTATACCACAAAAATTTGGGCCGCAGGTCAATGGGGGACGACAAATACTCATCTCCCTCAAAAACAACTACTTTAGCGCTTTTTGACAGCCGTACCATGGTATCAAAACCCTCTAACTGCGCACCCACCATATAATCAAAATCTACCTTGTTGTGTCGCAAGGCATGCATGACCATGGAGGTCACGGTAGTCTTTCCGTGACTGCCTGCGATCACCACTCTCTTTTTATGCTGGCATTGTTCAAATAAATATTCCGGATAGGAATAAACCTTAACCCCAATCTCCAGTGCCCGTAGCAATTCAGGATTATCCTTTCGGGCATGCATGCCCAAGATAACCGCATCCAATTCGTGGGTGATACAGTCGGGGTTCCACCCTTGCTGCACAGGCAGCAATCCGTGCTTTAACAGGCGAGAGCGACTGGGCTCAAAAACCTCATCATCAGATCCGGTAATAATTTCGTTGTTTTCTTTGAGCGCAATGGCCAGGTTATGCATGGCACTGCCTCCTATTGCTATGAAATGTATGCGCATAGTGTTTTTTAAATTAACTCCTATCAAAAATACAGCTTTTATCTTGTATTAATCAGCCAATAAATGCAGGAAATAACGATGGCCGCAGAAAGCATGCGTTGACATTTGAAAAAAAATAATGGATATTGCTCTGCATCTTAACACTTACCCACTATGCGCGTATTGAAAAAATTCCGACTCGCCCCATGGATTGATGGACTCCTGGCACTGATATATCCTGAAATCTGCATGAATTGTCAGGATGCCCTCATCCAGCACGAACGCTATTTATGCCGGCAATGCGTTAGCCGACTGCCTTTAACTGGCTTCGAGAACCTGCCGGACAATCCCGTTACCCAAACCTTTTGGGGACGCACACCAGTCCACTTTGCTGCGTCCATCTACCACTACCGAAAAGGGGAAACCTTGCAGAAGCTAATCGGTCGTTTGAAATACCATGGCGACCCAGACTCCGGCATATTCCTGGGTCGACTGGCAGGCAAGACCCTGATCAAGACCAAAGCATTTCCACAAGCGGATTACCTGATCCCCGTGCCTTTACACCCTCGAAGACAAAGAAAGAGAGGCTATAACCAATGTGAAATGATAGCCCGGGGACTTTCCGAGGTTTTAGCCATCCCTATGGAAGCATCCTTGCTAAAGAGAACCGTTTTCAATCCCTCCCAAACCCGAAAAGGCCGCTACGAAAGATGGCAGAATGTTGAAGGCATATTCGAGACTGCTCTCCCTCTAGATCCTTTCCACAACAAGCACCTACTTCTGGTGGATGACATCATCACAACAGGTGCCACACTCGAAGCCTGTTGCTCCGCATTGGCACAAATCCCCGGCGCCACCATCAGTGTGGTGACGGTGGGTTATGCCAGCAGGTATTGAAATACAAAAAGTTAATCTCTTTTATTTAAAAAAACCTTCACCAAGAAATTGATTATTTACATGAACCTAACCATTACAATGAAGAGCGAAATGAAAAAAAAGCTATTTTTACTCCCCTAATAATTTATGTCATTCAAAAATAATGATCAACTTCCTTCAAAAGAATTACCTGATTCTCATAGGCTGGGTTTACTACCTAGTTGTTAATTCATTATTTATTATCAAATATGGAAACAGACTTCTTAATAGCTATGAGTTGCTCATAGCGCTTTTCATTTATTTGGTGGGGGTCCACCTCATTTTCATCTCAGTTCATCGTTTTAGAAATCACGATAAACTATTAAAATACGTAACCCTGAGTATCATCAGTCTATTTCTGCTTTATAGCCTTTATATCAATATTTCGTTAGATTCAAACACAATCAAAGTTGATCGATGGTCAGCATTAAACAACTCCATAGGAGCACTTCTGAAGGGGGATTATCCTTATACAGCAGCCACCCACTTAAACGGAAGAAGCTCCAACCTTCCAGGCCTTCTCCTAATTGGCCTTCCATTTTATTTTTTAGGAAATGTAGGATTCCTTCAAATTGTTAGTTTCTTGCTAATTTCAGTCTGCACCTTCCAAATCTTTCATAAAAATTGGATTCAACTAATTGTCATACTTCTCTTTATCAGCACACCTGCTAACCACTGGGAATTAATTGTGAAAAGTGACTTAGTAAGTAATTTCGCATTGATTTTAGTTTTCCTGTTATGGTATCAACAAAAAAACTCACATCAAATCAACCAAAAACCCATCTTAATAGGAATATTGTCGACCATCCTCTTCCTAACTAGATTTGCTTCCATTATTCCGTTAGGCTTTTTGCTGCTAAGAGATTTTTTTCAATCCAAGAAAAATGTTCAGTTCAAATTTATGGCCACCGCTTTATTCGTTTTCACCTTATTGTGGATATTGGTTTTGTACCAAGCCCCTTCAATCGAAGTTATTCGGAACTATAATCCAATTTTCCTTCAGAGCAGCCAACTGCCCCTACATTTAAGCATCATTTGCATACTCGTTTCTTTGGGATTTTCATTGAAGGCAAACCTCCCCTTTCAGAAAATCCTCTATTCCGCTTTTTTCCTGACACTCCCTGTGGTTCTTAGTTTTGCCGGAACCATTATAAATTCAGGATTAAGTAATACCCTATTTGGATCCTACAACGACCTCAGTTACTTAAGCATTCCCTTACCTTTCATGATTTTTGGTTTTGCGATGGCCTTTGTAGAAAGGTCGACCGCTGAAGAAAAAAAAGCTAAACCATCACAAATTCAATAATTGTGACTTCATTAATCGATATCAGAGGAGACTCTTTTCTTATAAATACCAAAAACAAAATCCGATGGCTGTTTTGTCAGGTACTGATCTTCAAATTCAAACAATCTGTTTAGAATTAGTTGTTTCTCCTGATCAACGCGGGCATTAATAAAGTGATGAGAAACATCTTTTAATACAGGCATCAGGAGGTTTCCACCAAACGATTTCTCAAAAACTGGCTCAAAATGTTTATGTATTACAGGGAGTATATTTTCCGACTCAACACACTCAGATGGGTCGGCCATAATCATTCTTAACAGCCCTGATCCGTAATAACTCTTTTTTACCAGGTTGGTTTTATACAATTGCCTATAGGTTTTTGGCACCAAACTCAAACATTTATTGATTGCTTTAATCTGCTCTTTAGGGTACTGAAGCCGGTTAACACCTACGTATTCATTCATCATCAAATACCCGGTGGACTTTAACTTATTAACCACATGCTTCTTCACAAAATCATCCAATTCTTTAAAATGATGAAGGGACTGGTGGAAAAACACCACATCAAAAGAATGATCCGGGAATTCAAATTCATGAATATTCCTACTAATGAAACGGATATTTTTAAACTGCCTTTCATTAGCCATTTCCTGGGCTTTTGCTAATAAAACTTCTGAAAAATCCACACAGGTAATTTCCCAGTGAGGATTCAGTTCAGCCAATATTAACTCATGACTGCAGACCCCTGAACCTATCGAAACCATCTTTAAAGATGGATACCCTTGGAAATAGTTCTTAGAAACATATTCCTCATAAGTTGTAACTTTCGAACCGGTAATTAATTCATTCCACCGCTGCTTCACCTCTGGAATAATCCACCAATTTGAAGATTCAAAACCAACGGTATTGAAAGAACTCTTGGTTCTTTTCGTCTTATTCAAGGTGAATTTTGACAGGGAAAAGGCAACTCCTCTTTGCGCCAATTTTATATAAATATCTCGCACATCCTCAAATGTAATTATTCTCATTGGTTCTGATTTAATTGAAGTTTCATTATTTTTTTCTTTCTGAACAAAAATCACTTATAATCTCAACAAAATCAAAAATCCACGTTGCTAAATGTGCTTATTTTCTTATTTTTGCGAATATTCAAAGTAATTAAAGAAAAATGAGTGCAACAAAAAAAATAAAAACGGCCTTGATTTCAGTTTTTTACAAAGACGGGCTGGATGAAATAGTGAAAACCCTTGACCAACAGGGGGTAAAAATATACTCAACGGGAGGAACGCAGACTTTCATTGAAAATCTGGGCATTCCGGTTTCCAGCGTTGAATCGCTGACCGGTTATCCTTCCATTTTGGGGGGACGCGTAAAAACGCTTCACCCCAAGGTTTTTGGCGGTATCCTTTCAAAACGCGAAGATCAAAAGCACCAGCAACAACTGGAAGAATACGAAATTCCTGAGTTGGATCTGGTAATCGTTGACCTTTACCCCTTTGCAGAGACCGTTGCTTCAGGGGCTGATCATGCCAGCATCATTGAAAAAATTGACATCGGAGGTATTTCTCTTATCCGGGCAGCTGCCAAAAACTACAACGATGTGGTGATTGTGCCTTCCCAACAGCAATATGGGCAACTACTTAACATTCTGAAAGAACAAAATGGTGAAACCTCCCTTAAAGATCGGGAATATTTTGCCACTGCAGCCTTCGCGGTTTCTTCGGGTTACGACAGCGCCATCTTTAATTATTTCAGCAGGGGCGAGTTTCCGGCTTTCCGCCAGGCGGTGGACCAGCAAAACAGTCTGCGCTACGGTGAAAACCCGCATCAAAAAGGGGTGTTTTTCGGTGAGCTGAACAAGGTGTTTGACCAACTCCATGGAAAAGAAATTTCCTACAACAATTTATTGGATATTGATGCGGCCGTTGCACTCATTGCAGAGTTTAATGAGACCACCGTTGCCATTCTCAAACACAACAATGCCTGCGGACTGGCTTCACGACCCAAGTTGGTAGAAGCCTGGAACGATGCCCTGGCGGGTGATCCGGTTTCAGCCTTTGGCGGTGTACTAATCACCAATGTTCCTGTGGATGCGGAAGCAGCCACAGAGATGGACAAAATTTTCTTTGAGGTGGTCATAGCCCCAGCCTATGATGAAGCAGCACTGAAAATACTTCAGCAAAAGAAAAACAGAATCATTCTTATTCAAAAAGCAGCCATTCAGCAGAAAATGCTTTCACGCACGCTTCTCAATGGCGTATTGATACAGGATGGCGACTACAAAACAGAAGCGGCCAGCGACCTCAACACCGTCACCAAGCTGGAACCAACTGCACAAGAAGTGGAAGACCTGATTTTTGCCAATAAAATTGTCAAACATTCCAAGTCGAACGCCATTGTTCTGGCCAAAAATAAGCAGCTGATCGCTAGCGGGGTAGGTCAGACCTCCAGGGTGGACGCCCTTAAGCATGCCATCAGCAAGGCTGGCTCCTTTGAATTTGATTTGCAAGGATCTGTCATGGCCTCAGATGCCTTTTTCCCCTTTGCTGATTCGGTTGAAATTGCCCAAAAAGCAGGAATTACTTCGGTCATTCAGCCGGGTGGTTCCATACGCGACAATGACACGATAGAATTTTGTAACCTTAATAACGTTTCCATGGTATTAACAGGAAACCGTCATTTCAAACATTAATAAAATAGTATAAATGGGATTGTTCTCTTTTTTGTCTCAGGAGTTGGCAATGGACCTGGGAACCGCCAATACAATTATCATTCACAACGATAAAATCGTTGTGGATGAGCCCAGCATAGTAGCCTTAGACCGACGCAGTGACAAGCTGGTGGCCATTGGTGAAAAAGCCCGTCAAATGCATGGGAAGACCCATGACAACATCTACACCATACGTCCCTTAAGGGATGGCGTCATCGCTGACTTCAACGCCGCCGAGCAAATGATTCGGGGCATGATCAAGATGATTGATCAAAACAAAAAACGCCTATTCACCCCTTCATTGACCATTGTCGTTTGCATCCCTTCGGGAAGTACGGAAGTGGAAATTCGTGCGGTACGTGACTCAGCAGAACATGCCGGGGGACGTGAAGTCTACATGATTTATGAGCCCATGGCTGCTGCCCTGGGAATTGGATTGGACATAGAAGCACCGGAGGGACACATGGTGGTGGACATAGGTGGCGGCTCAACGGAAATCGCCGTGATTTCGCTGGGCGGTATTGTTACCAACAAATCCATTCGGATTGCGGGTGACGACCTTACTGCTGACATCATGGAGTACATGCGACGCCAGCACAACATAAAAATTGGCGAGCGCACCGCCGAAGAAATTAAAATTCGTGTGGGCTCAGCTTTGCCTGAGCTGGACGAGCCACCTGTTGATTTCATTGTGAGTGGTCCCAACCAAATGACAGCCCTGCCCATTGAAGTGCCCGTGTCGTATCAGGAAATTTCGCACTGTTTGGAGAAATCCATCTCAAAAATGGAAACAGCCATTCTGAATGCACTGGAACAAACGCCTCCTGAATTATATGCCGACATTGTTAGAAAAGGTATTTACCTGGCTGGTGGTGGTGCTTTGCTAAGGGGGCTGGACAAGCGATTGACCAATAAACTGAACATCCCCTTCCACATTGCTGAAAACCCGCTTCACGCAGTAGCCAGAGGCACCGGAATTGCACTTAAAAACAGGCATAAATTCTCATTTTTATTACGATAAACAGAAGGGTATTCCAATTGTGGAAACCATCATATTCTAAATACACTTTCCCGGATAGCCGCAAGGCTATTCGGAATTCATTGAAACAAAACCAACTGTTTCAGCACCATGAGAAACTTTATCCGTTTCATTGTAAGGTATCACCTGTTTTTTCTGTTTCTTCTGCTCGAAACAATCTGCTTATACCTGCTGGTTAATTACAACCATCATCACAATCAGACCTTTGTCAATTCCTCAAGTAAATTGGCTGCAGGCGTTTTGGAAATATCGAGTAATTTCACAGACTATTTTAGTCTGAAACGTGCCAACGAAGAACTTTCCCGCGAAAATGCCTTCCTTCGTACCCAATTGCCAGAGAACACCTATAACTTAAGTGAGCCTGCGCCGGTAAATCAACTAACCGAAGATTCCATTCATTACCGTTACCGCCCTGCCAAAGTAATCAACAATTCGATCAATAAATTTCACAACTATATAACCATTAATAAAGGTTCGAACCATGGCATTCAACCAGAAATGGGTGTCATATCAGCCAGAGGGCTGGTCGGGGTGGTCAGACATGTCTCGCCCAATTACGCCACCGCCATATCCCTTTTAAATACCCAATTCAAAATATCGGCCAGACTTAGAGAAACCAACCATTTTGGGTCACTTGAATGGGACGGTCGCTCCTACCAATACGCCATTCTTAATGAAATACCCGGGCACGCCAAGGTGTCGGTAGGTGATGCGGTCGTCACCAGCGGCTATTCCGCCCTGTTTCCGGAAGGCATTCTAATCGGCACTATCGAAGATTTTGAACTCAACGAGGGAGAAGGCTTTTTTGTTATAAGGGTCAAATTATCCATTGATTTTAAAAACCTTACCTACATCGAAACGGTTGAAAAAATAACCCGTAACGAACAACAAGAACTAGAAAAATTAACATCCGATGATTAATCAGCTGGGACGATACCTACTAAGCTTTATAGCCATTGTATTGGTGCAGGTTTTGGTTCTCAACAACCTAAACCTTGGAGGGTATGTCAACCCGTGGCTATATGTGTTATTCATACTTATATTGCCGGTTGAAACCCCAAAATGGTTATTGCTGGTATTTGGTTTTATCACCGGACTGATAATGGATGCCTTCCTCAACACCATTGGCATGCATGCTTCAGCAACCGTTTTTCTGGCCTTTCTGCGCCCCATATTTCTGAGGTTTTTGGCGCCACGCGACGGATATGAGCCAGGAAGCCTCCCAGTACCATCTCATTTTGGATTTGGGTGGTTTTTAAAATATGCCCTTGTATCGGTCACCACTCATCATTTGTTTTTATTCATTGTTGAGGCCTTTACCTTTGAGAATTTCTTTGTTACCTTATGGAAATCCATCTTAAGTTCATTGGTCACAATAATGGTCATTATGATAGCACAACTTTTCAGCAGTCGTGAAAAAAGAAGAATCTAATTAGCAAATAGAATGGTGGGGAAGAGCAACAGAGCCATAATTATTAATATTGCATTTGCAATGATCGGGGTGATTTTCATCATCCGGCTATTCATGTTGCAGGTGATTGACCCCTCCTACAAGTACTATGCGGATAGCAACACCCAGCGTCTGCTCACACAATACCCATCCAGGGGTCTCATCTATGACCGATCAGGAAACCTTCTGGTATCCAATCAACCGGTTTATGACATAATGATTGTGCCCAGAGACGTGGTTGCCTTTGACACCCTTGCATTTAGCCAATCAACTGGACTTCCCAGGGAGGAAATTGTCAGAATGCTGCAGGAAGTCCGAACAAACATTAGAAGCAGAAAAATATCCAGCTTTAAACCATCCGTTTTCTATAAACAGCTACCCGCTGAGCAATATGCCGTATTGCAAGAAAAAATGTATCAATTCAAAGGTTTTTTTGCCCAGCGAAGGATCGTCCGCAAGTACGAATACCCCAATGCGGCGCACGTTTTTGGTTATGTTGCTGAAGTCAATGAAAGCGCATTGGCCCGGGATCGCTACTATAGATTGGGCGATTACACAGGCATTAGCGGCATTGAAAACACCTATGAAACCTTTCTTCGCGGCAAAAAAGGAGCGCGTTACATCATGGTAGATGTACATGGCAGGGAAAAAGGCCCCATGCGAGGAGGAAGGATAGACACCACAGCTGTTGCCGGAAAGGACATCACACTTACTCTGGACATTGACCTGCAAGCTTACGGCGAATTGCTGATGCAGAATAAGAGTGGCAGCGTAGTGGCCATTGAGCCCTCCACGGGTGAAATTCTGAGTATGATCTCCAGTCCGGGCTACGACCCGGCCTTACTGGTAGGGCGGGAACGCTCGCGCAATTTCCCGGTGCTGTCCAACGACAGTCTGTTTCCTTTACTCAACAGGGCCATCATGTCGGGCTACCCCCCCGGGTCCACTTTTAAAGCAGTAATGGCACTGGTAGCCATGCAGGAAGGCGTATTACAAACATCCACGATTTACGGCTGCAACAACGGATATCATGCCCGTGGCGTACATGTTAGGTGCCATCCCCATCCCCCTTCCCTTAATTTGGTTTATTCCATGGCCAATTCCTGTAATGCCTATTACTGTCATGTATTCAGAAATGTACTCGACAATCCTGCCCATGGTTCACCTCAAGCCGGTTTAGAAAAATGGAAAGAATACATGTTGAATTTCGGCTTTGGAAACAGACTGGGAAGCGACTTTTTCAACGAAAACAGAGGTTTTGTGCCTGGTCGTGAGTATTATGACCGCATTTATACCGGCAGATGGGGATCACTCACTGTATTATCATTGGCTATTGGACAGGGAGAGATTCTTACCACCCCCATTCAAATGGCCAACATGGCTGCTGCCATAGCCAATCGAGGCTATTTTTATACGCCACATGTCATCAAAAACATAGAAAATGACACCATCCCCTCCCGCTTTAAGCAAAGGAGGGAAACGGGTATTGACTCCATTCATTTTGAACCCGTCATTGAAGGCATGGAGCAGGCCATTTTGGCCAATAATCATATAACATCAAAAAACATTGTTTATTCCCTTCAGGTTGTCTCCCTAACCGATACCACCTGGAAAGAGGACACGCCTCCCACCTGATATTTTTCTATTATTT
>DHVH01000033.1 GCA_002412555.1 Marinilabiliaceae bacterium UBA5213
TATGGAGCAAGCAATAAATCCTGGCTCATGGTAGAAATTGAAATTACCCGAAATGCCTCTCCAGGAACCTTTCCCATTCGAATTACCAGGGGCACTGCACCCGTAGGAGTTGTTAATTTTACACTAAAGACCCGCCAATACAATTATACGCCATTACCCATTACCGGTGCAGATGCTATCTATCAGATTGTTCCTGATCGATTTGTCAATGGCAACCCGGCCAATGACAATGTTGCCGGACTTTTTGAGCAAGCTGACCGCTCCAATCCATCAGGCGTGCACGGGGGCGATATGGCAGGCCTGTCAAAAGCCATAGACTACCTCAAAGACTTAGGCATTACAACCATTGAGTTAACACCACTCTATGAATCCAATCAGCTAATACTCTCCTACGATAAATTCTCCCCTACCTCCCACTTTAACACTGATAATCGCTTAGGGAGTCTGGATGACATTAAAAACACCATTAAACAATATCGAAATAACCAGATCAAGGTCATTCTCACGCAAATATTGCACAATGCTGGCAACCAGCACTTTTTTATGCAGAACTTGCCTGATCAGGACTGGGTTTATAAAAGGGATCTGTTAGCCATTGAAAAACCCAATACAGTGGTGTTTGGCGATCCCTATGCAGCCGCTGAGGATATCAACCGGCACTCAAAAATATGGGAATCGTTTGACATGCCTTCGCTCAATCATCAAAACAAAGCCTTGAGCAGGTATCTCATTCAGCATGTTATCTGGTGGGTGGAGTCTTTGCAACCCGACGGCATTAAAATCGATAAAACCCACTTTAATCACCCTGAAATCCTATCTCAATTAACCAGCATTCTTCTGGATGATTATCCCAATCTCAATATTATTGCTTCTCCCAATACTAAAAGCGAAGCGCTAAATGCCTTTTGGCAGACAGGCGGGACCAATAACTTTCAGTTCACACACGTTACTGATGGACCTTTAAAAGAGGCGACAAAGGACGCTTTTGCGGCCTTCTCTGCAACCCATCAAGCGTTGACACCTATTTACCAAACGCTGGCTGCCGACCAAATATACAGCGATGCCATCAATCAGTTGATATTCGCGGTTGACCATCACAGCTCCACGCGACTCTTTACGCTGGCTGAAAAAGATTTGGCCATTTACAAATTGTACATGGGTTTTTTGCTCACAACCAGAGGCATACCCTCTTTCTTGTATGGTTCAGAATTACTAATGGATGGATATGCGCCTGAAGGGCAGGGCTTTGTGCGAGGTGACTTTCCAGGCGGATGGACCGGGGATAAGGTCAACGCCTTTAATCGGGCAACGCTTTCACCGGCTCAACGTGAAGCATGGCAATTCACTTCAACCCTTTTAAACTGGCGCAAAAACAATCCGGACGTATTTGAAGGCACCATGATACAACTGGAACCTTTTGAAGATGTCTATGCCTACATACGCGCTGGGAATAACAAAAAACTGCTGGTAATAATTAATAATAATCCTAATGCGCCAAGGCGCATTGACGGGTCTAAGTTCCAGTTTTCGATTGACCCGACCCATAAAGTCACCAACCTTATTAACGGGGAAGTATCCTATGGGTTAGGTAACCTCATCCTCAGTCACAAAACCATTCTGCTGCTTGAACTTACTGCCCCGTAAAAATTTAAGAAACATTTAAACTAAGAAACTATGACAAAATCAAATAAAATTGCTGTAGTCCTCGCAGGATGTGGCGTTTATGACGGTGCAGAGATTCATGAATCCGTCTTCGCCCTTTGGGCCATTGCTGCCGCAGGTGCCACTTATGATATTTATGCACCCGACATGCAGCAGCATCACGTCATCAACCACTTGAATGGGCAGGAGATGTCTGAAAAACGAAATGTTCTGGTTGAAGCGGCCCGAATAGCCAGGGGCAACATTTTGCCCTTATCAGAACTCGATGCCTCCAAGGCGGATGCCATTTTGTTTCCCGGCGGTTTTGGCGTAGCCAAAAACCTATGTTCTTTCGCTGTAGATGGAGCTGATTGCACGGTCAATCCTGAAGTAAAAAGGGTGGTTAAAGACTTTCACAATGCCCAAGAACCTATTGCGGCACTGTGCATTTCGCCTGTACTCATCACCAAAATCCTGGGCAACACCGAGGTGACCATTGGAAGCGACAAAGACACTGCCAGTGCCATTGAAACAATGGGTGGCAAACACGTTACTACCACGCACGGAGAGGTAATTATAGATACTTCTAACAAGGTAGTCACCACACCTTGCTATATGTTGGATGCTTCGGTTTTACAAATTGCTGATGGGGCAAAAAATATTGTGGCTGCCTTGATGAAGTTGCTTGCGCCAGTACAAAACCATTAAAAACTACAAAGATCCGGCATCAATCAACCGGATAATATGTTCTATCATTTTGTCCTCTTCCTCAGCATTGTATTCATCTTTGAGGTTGGCACCAAAAATGCGGGCTATTCCCTGCCAAAAAAAGGCGGGAACGCCCCCTTTATACTCTTTTATCAGATTATAACTACTGTCACCAGTTTCCCTGTCAATCAATCGAATTAGCAATTTCCCCTGCGAAAAAGTCAGTTTCCGCAATGGCGCCTCAAACTCGGAGAACAATTGATTTTCGGCCTCTCGCAGATATTGTCTGCGCTTTTTATTGCCCTCAATGCTTGCCAACTCCTCATTGATGACAGCCAACTTTTCAGCAGCTAATCGGGCGTAGGGCAAGGTCACTTTAATGTTCCGAACCATGCGATTGTACCTCTGATACTCTCGCCGGTCTTTAAACTCCCAGGGTTTAAGTACAGTAACCTCATCGAGCAATACATGAGGTAAGGTATCGCCATCTAAAATTTCAGATTTTAGAAAG
>DHVH01000013.1 GCA_002412555.1 Marinilabiliaceae bacterium UBA5213
GATACTTTGTGCGACGAGAAGCATCCCATTGCTCTGGAATCTATGGTCTTTCCCGAACCTGTTATCGGAATTTCGGTGGAGCCAAAGAGCCAGAAAGATATGGATAAGTTGAGTACCGGACTGACCAAGTTGGCTGAAGAAGATCCAACCTTCCGTGTTCAAACCGATCCGGATAGCGGCCAAACCGTTATTAGTGGTATGGGTGAACTTCACTTGGAAATCATTGTCGATCGTTTGAGACGTGAGTTTAAGGTTGAATGTAACCAGGGTCGTCCACAGGTTAACTACAAAGAAAGCATTAGTCAAATGGTCGAACACCGTGAAGTTTTCAAAAAGCAGACGGGTGGTCGTGGTAAATTTGCCGACATTTCTGTGAAAGTCGGACCTATTGACGAGGGCAAAGAAGGCCTGCAATTTGTGGATTCTATCAAAGGTGGTAATGTTCCTAAGGAATTTATTCCATCGGTAGAGAAAGGGTTTAAAAATGCTATGGCAAATGGTGTTTTAGCCGGATTTACCTTAGAAAACATGAAGGTTGAGCTGTTAGATGGCTCTTTCCACCCTGTTGACTCGGATCAATTATCTTTTGAAATTTGTGCCCGTCAGGCATTTAAAGCTGCCTGTGCCAAAGCCAAGCCAAAGCTTCTTGAACCCATCATGAAGGTAGAAGTAGTGACACCTGAAGAGTATATGGGAGATATAATTGGTGACTTTAACAAGCGTAGGGGACAGGTAGAAGGTATGGAATCTAAAGCCGGTGCCCGTGTAGTTAAGGCCCGTGTTCCCCTGGCTGAAATGTTCGGTTATGTGACAGCGTTACGTACCATTTCATCCGGACGCGCTACATCTTCAATGGAATTCTTTCATTTCGAAGAGGTTTCAAAGTCCATTGCTGCTGAGGTAGTTAAAGAAGCCAAAGGTAAAGTCGAATTATTGTAAGAACTTGTTCGCATAAATAACTATGAATCAAAAAATAAGAATTAAACTGAAATCATACGATCATAACTTGGTGGACAAGTCGGCCGAGAAGATTGTAAAGACGGTGAAGAGCACAGGGGCTGTAGTAAGCGGTCCCATTCCGTTGCCAACTCATAAAAGAGTTTTCACTGTATTGCGTGCTACCTTCGTTAATAAGAAATCAAGAGAGCAGTTTCAATTATCCTCATACAAGCGGTTAATTGATATTTACAGCTCAACTGCCAAGACTATTGACGCTCTGATGAAACTTGAACTTCCCAGCGGTGTGGAAGTCGAAATTAAGGTTTGATAATTAATTAAAATCACAAAGCAATGCCAGGATTAATTGGAAAAAAAATCGGAATGACTTCCGTTTTCAGTGCCGAGGGTAAAAATGTACCATGCACTGTTATCGAAGCTGGTCCTTGCGTCGTGACCCAGGTGAAAAATGTTGAAACAGATGGTTATGAAGCTGTTCAGCTGGCGTTCGACGAAAAACGTGAGAAGAGTACCACCAACCCTCAAAAGGGGCATTTTCAAAAAGCAGGTACCACTCCAAAGGCCAAACTGGTTGAATTCAAAGATTTTGAGAATGAGTTCAAATTAGGTGACCTAGTCACTGTAGACATCTTATCCGAAGACTCTTTTGTGGATGTAACCGGCCTTTCAAAGGGTAAGGGCTTCCAAGGGGTTGTAAAGCGTCACGGATTTGCAGGTGTTGGCGGACAAACACATGGTCAGCATAACCGCTTACGTGCTCCCGGTTCATTAGGTGCCTCTTCATTCCCATCAAGGGTTTTTAAAGGCATGAGAATGGCTGGACGTATGGGCGGCGATCGCGTTAAAGTTGAGAACTTGAGAGTGTTAAAAGTGATTCCGGAAAGTAACCTTGTTTTAATTAAAGGATCGGTACCGGGCGCAAATGGTTCATACCTAATTATTGAAATGTAATGGAACTGAACATAGTAAATATAAAAGGAGAAGATACCGGACGCAAAATTGAGTTGTCAGATTCTATTTTTGCGGTTGAGCCCAACGATCACGCCATTTACTTAGATGTAAAGCAGTATTTGGCTAACAATCGTCAAGGGACACACAAAGCCAAGGAGCGGAGTGAGATCGCCGGTAGCACACGTAAAATTAAGAAGCAGAAGGGAACTGGTACCGCTCGTGCAGGTAGCATTAAGAGCCCGATATTTCGTGGTGGAGGTCGTGTATTCGGTCCTCGTCCGAAAGATTATACCTTCAAGCTGAATAAAAAGGTTAAACAACTGGCTCGTTTGTCAGCTTTGGCTTACAAGGCTAAAAACAACGAGATTAAAGTTGTGGAAGATTTTTCATTCGATGCACCAAAAACGAAAGCTTTTGAGGCCATCAGGAAAAGTCTGCAGGTAGACGACAAAAGATCTTTGTTGGTTTTGAAAGACGTAGATCGCAATGTTTATCTGTCAGCCAGAAATATTCCAAGAACTGAGGTTTCTGTGGCTTCCGGACTTAATACTTACAGTATTATGAAGGCGCAGTATTTGCTGCTTACTGAAAGCTCAATTGAGCAAATCGGAAAACTTTATAACGAATAAGGAGGTAAGTCATGGACGTAATATTAAGACCAATAGTCACTGAAAAGATGACCCATCAGGGTGAAACCCTGAATGCATATGGCTTTATTGTGAAGAAGGATGTAAACAAACTTCAGATTAAGAAAGCCATCGAAGCGATGTACAATGTTGCCGTAGTAGAAGTTAATACCATGCGTTATGCTGGTAAAACCAAGACCCGTTATACCAAAGCTGGTGTCATAAGTGGTCGTTCTACAGCTTACAAAAAAGCTATTGTAACATTGGTAGATGGAGATAAAATTGATTTTTATAGCAATATCTAAGTAAAATGGCAGTAAGAAAGCTAAAGCCCACAACACCGGGGCAGAGACACAAAATTATTGGTGCATTTGATTCGATTACCTCAAGTGTACCAGAGAAATCCTTGCTGAAGCCTTTGAAAAAATCCGGAGGTCGTAACAACACCGGAAAAATGACCATGCGTTATTTGGGAGGCGGACACAAAAGGAAATATCGGGTAGTCGATTTCAAGCGAAATAAAGACGGTGTTCCAGCAAATGTTGAATCCATACAGTACGACCCTAACAGGAGTTCCAGGATCGCTTTGTTGGTTTATGCAGATGGAGAAAAACGCTACATCCTTGCACCTAACGGTTTGCAGGTAGGCATGGAATTATCCTCTGGAACCGGAAGTGCGCCTGAAATTGGCAATGCGCTTCCCCTGGGAGAAATTCCATTGGGTACCATCGTTCATAACATTGAACTGCAACCCGGCAAAGGAGGAGCTATGGCTCGTAGTGCCGGCACATTTGCCCAATTGGCTGCTCGTGAAGGAAAGTACGTAGTGATACGTCTTCCATCCGGTGAATCCAGAATGATTCTGACCACTTGTCGCGCCACCATCGGTGCTGTCGGTAATTCCGACCATGCACTGGAACGGTCTGGTAAGGCAGGTAGAAGCAGATGGCTTGGTCGTCGTCCTAGAGTACGTGGTGTGGTAATGAACCCAGTTGATCACCCGATGGGTGGTGGCGAGGGTCGTTCTTCAGGAGGTCATCCACGCTCAAGAAAAGGATTGTTGGCCAAAGGTTTCAAAACCCGTTCGCCTAAAAAAGCTTCTAGCAAGTACATTCTTGAAAAGAAAAAAAAGTAACCGGTTAATTATTTGACATTATGAGCAGATCATTAAAAAAAGGGCCTTATATCAACTACAAGCTGGAAAGAAAAGTGTTCGCTATGAACGATTCCGGTAAGAAGACAGTGATTAAGACTTGGGCTAGGGCATCTATGATTTCCCCCGATTTTGTGGGGCATACCATAGCTGTACACAACGGAAACAAATTCATTCCGGTTTATGTCACCGAGAACATGGTGGGTCATAAATTAGGTGAATTTGCACCGACGCGAACCTATCGCGGTCACTCAGGCAATAAGAAACGTTAAGGCCTGATAGTGTTAATACCTTTAATGCAAAAAACATGGGTGCAAGAAAAAGAATAAAAGCAGAACAAATAAAAGAAGCCAGAAAGAGCCAGGCTTATGCCAAGCTGCGTAATGTGCCCACCTCGCCCCGTAAAATGCGGCTGGTGGTGGACCTTATTCGCGGCAAAGAGATCAATCTGGCCCTCGATATCCTCAAATTTTCTACAAAAGAAGCGTCAAGAAGTGTAGAAAAGCTCTTATTGTCCGCAGTTGCCAACTGGAAGGAGAAGAACGAAGGTCAGCGTTTAGAAGATGCGAACCTTTTTGTGAAAGAAGCTTATGTGGATGGAGGCAGAGTTTTGAAAAGACTCAGACCTGCACCGCAGGGACGGGCACACAGAATTCGCAAGAGATCCAATCACGTGACCATTCTCGTGGATAGCAAAGTATCAATCGAAAACCAGGAAAACTAATAGGCAGATGGGACAAAAAGTAAATCCAATAAGCAACAGATTGGGGATCATCCGCGGATGGGATTCCAATTGGTTTGGCGGAAAGAATTACGGCGACAAACTGCTGGAAGATTCCAAGATCCGCAAGTATTTGAATGCGCGTTTGGCAAAGGCCAGTATCTCGCGCATCATTATTGAACGCACACTTAAGTTAATTACCATAACAGTTTATACTGCCCGTCCCGGTATTATTATCGGCAAAGGTGGTCAGGAGGTTGATAAGCTGAAGGAAGAGCTTAAGAAGATTACTGACAAGGAAGTTCAAATCAATATCTTTGAGGTGAAACGTCCTGAATTAGATGCCATGATCGTAGGCAATAATATTGCACGTCAGCTGGAAGGTCGTATTGCCTACCGCCGTGCCATAAAAATGGCTATCGCTTCTACCATGCGTATGGGCGCAGAAGGTATCAAAGTTCAGATTTCCGGTCGTTTGAATGGTGCTGAAATGGCCCGTTCAGAAATGTACAAGGAAGGACGTACACCACTTCACACATTCCGTGCAGATATTGATTACTCTCAAAGTGAGGCTTTAACCAAGACAGGTTTAATTGGTATCAAAGTTTGGATTTGCAAAGGTGAGATTTACGGCAAGCCGGATCTTTCCCCCAACTTTAGTGCCAAGGAAACCGGAGCCGGCAACAGAAAAGGTGGCCAGCAACAAGGTGGTGGAGGTTTCAAAAAGAGAAGAAAGTAATCATCTGTTAACCTTTAATAGAATCAGGAAAGATGTTACAACCAAAAAAAGTAAAATTCAGACGGCAGCAAAAGGGACGGATGAAGGGGAATGCACAGCGAGGTCATGAACTGGCCTTCGGTTCCTTCGGCATCAAATCCTTGCAGACCAAGTGGATCACAGGCCGTCAAATAGAAGCGGCAAGGGTTGCCGTTACCCGTTATATGCAACGTCAAGGACAGATATGGATTCGTATCTTCCCCGATAAACCAATTACCAAAAAGCCTGCCGAAGTACGGATGGGTAAAGGTAAAGGTAGCCCTGAAGGGTTCGTTGCGCCAGTTACGCCCGGACGCATACTTATTGAGTGTGATGGTGTATCTTTTGAGATCGCTAAAGAGGCCTTGCGCCTGGCAGCTCAAAAATTACCCGTAACCACTAAGTTTGTTGTGAGAAGGGATTTTGTTGAATCTACAAATGCGTAAGCGATGAAAACTTCCGAAATAAGAGAGATGACCATTAATGAGATTGAGGAGCGTTTAGATGCTGAAAAGCAAGATCTGGTTCGCACCAATCTCAACCACCACATTTCTCCATTGGAGAACCCAATGAAGATCAGAGAAATACGTAGGAACATTGCACGTATGCTGACCATTCTGCGTCAGAAGCAACTTAATGATAAAAATTAAGCAGATGGAAACAAGAAATTTGAGAAAAGAACGTGTAGGCGTTGTGGTGAGCGAAAAAATGGATAAAACCGTTGTCGTGAGTGTTGTGGTTCGTGAAAAACACCCCATTTATGGGAAGTTTATGAAAAAGACCAAAAAGTTTTATGCCCACGACGAGCAAAACAACAGCCATGAGGGAGATACCGTAAAAATTATGGAATCACGCCCTCTTAGCAAGATGAAACGTTGGAGATTAGTTGAAATCTTAGAAAGAGCTAAGTAACATGATACAGCAAGAATCCAGACTAAATGTTGCCGATAACAGTGGAGCCAAAGAAGTACTTTGTATTCGCGTACTAGGCGGTACCGGACGCAGATATGCTTCCGTTGGTGACCGCATAGTGGTAACAATAAAGAGCGCTGTTCCATCTTCAGATATGAAGAAAGGAACAGTAAGTAAAGCCGTTGTGGTGCGCACAAAAAAGGAAATTCGCAGAGGAGATGGTTCATACATCCGCTTCGATGACAATGCTTGTGTGCTACTGAACAACGTAGGTGAAATGCGTGGAACCCGTATTTTCGGACCCATTCCCCGTGAAATGCGTGAAGGATATATGAAAATTGTATCTTTGGCGCCTGAAGTGCTTTAATCTATAATGATTCAATCAGCAATGGGAAAATTACATATTAAAAAGGGCGATATAGTGATTGTGAATGCAGGAACAAGCAAAGGCCAGGAAGGCAAAGTGCTTGAAGTGTTTCCTGAAAAGCAACGCGCTATCGTGGAAGGTGTTAATCTGGTGAGTAAACACACCAAACCAAACGCCGAGAATCCACAAGGTGGTATTCTTAAGAAAGAAGCCGGCATCCATATCTCGAATCTGAACCTGAAAGATCCTTCCACTGGAAAGGCTTCTCGTATTGGTCGCAGAGCGGGTGATAATGGAAAATTGGTTCGTTATTCTAAAAAGTCAGGAGAGGAGATCAAGTAATGAGCTATACACCAAGTTTAAAAAGCAAGTATAATGACGAGATTGTAGCTAATCTTAAAAAGGAGTTTAGTTACAAGAGTGTCATGCAGGTGCCACGCTTAGAAAAGATTGTTATCAACCAGGGTGTTGGTGCAGCAGTGGCCGATAAAAAATTGATCGAAACTTCCGTAAAGGAGCTTTCCGGAATCACCGGACAACAAGCGGTCGCTTGTTATTCCAAAAAGGATATTTCTAACTTTAAGTTAAGGAAGAAAATGCCTATTGGTGTGAAGGTTACCCTACGTCAGGATAAGATGTATGAGTTTCTGGAAAGGCTTGTACGAGTGGCTTTGCCACGTATTCGTGACTTCAAAGGTATTGAAAGCAAATTGGACGGTCGTGGCAATTACACCTTAGGTGTAACTGAGCAAATCATTTTTCCTGAGATAAATATCGATAATGTTAGCAAGATTATGGGTATGAATATTACCTTTGTGACCTCAGGAAATACTGATGAAGAGGCTTTTGCCTTGCTTCGTGAGTTTGGACTACCGTTTAAAAACCTAAAAAAGAACTAGTTATATGGCAAAAGAATCAATGAAAGCCCGTGAGGTAAAGCGGGCCAGGCTTGTTGCCAAATATGCTGAAAAACGTGCTCAGCTTAAAGCTGATGGTGATTACGAGGGTTTACAAAAGCTTCCAAAAAATGCTTCACCTGTGCGTATGCACAACCGTTGCAAACTAACAGGAAGGCCCAAAGGTTACATGCGTCAGTTTGGCATAAGTCGTATTTCATTTAGAGAAATGGCTGCAGCAGGTTTAATACCAGGAGTTAGAAAAGCCAGTTGGTAATCGCCAACCGGGAGTATTTAAATATTGTTCCGACTTGTCGGAATCAATTTAAACTATAGTAATATGACAGATCCTATTTCGGATTTCCTGACTCGTATCAGGAATGCCATCATGGCACGACACAAGGTTGTTGAGATACCAGCCTCCAACCTTAAGAGGGAAATGACCAAAATCCTTTTGGAAAAAGGTTATATCCTTAATTACAAATTTATGGATGACGGAAAGCAAGGCATCATTAAGATCGCCTTGAAGTATGATCCCGTATCAAAAATTCCCGCTATCAAAAGTTTAAGCCGGATTTCTTCTCCAGGGTTGCGTAGATATACCGGTTACAGAGATGTGCCCAGGGTTTTAAATGGCCTTGGTGTTGCAATTCTTTCGACTTCCAAAGGTGTAATGACCGACAAGGAAGCCAGAAACGAAAAAGTGGGTGGTGAAGTTTTGTGTTACGTTTATTAAAAAGGAGGTAAGTAATGTCTAGGATAGGAAAATCACCCGTAAACATACCAGCCGGCGTAAGCGTAACGGTTAAAGATAATTTGGTAACCGTAAAGGGTGCCAAAGGAGAACTGGAACAAGCCATCAACCCAGATATAAAAGTTGAAGTTAAAGATGGTGAAGTTCAGCTGACAAGACCATCTGACGATAAAAACCACCGCGCTATGCACGGTTTGTATCGCTCACTGATCAACAACATGGTGATTGGTGTTTCAGAAGGGTACCAGAAAAAGATGGAGTTGGTAGGTGTTGGTTATCGTGCCAATTCTACCGGCCAGGTTTTGGAATTGTCTCTGGGGTATTCACACGCTATACATATGCAGTTGCCTAAAGAAATTAAGGTGGAAGCAGTTACCGACCGGAAAAGTAATCCGATCATAACACTTGAATCCATTGACAAGCAACTCTTGGGGCAGGTTTGTGCCAAAATTCGTGAACTGCGTAAACCAGAACCATACAAGGGTAAAGGTGTTCGTTTTGTAGGCGAAGTAGTAAGGCGTAAGGCCGGTAAGAGTGCAAAAGTTTAATTTGATTTAATTTGTAAGTGTTATGGCTTTTTCGAAAATAGATAGGCGATTCAAAATAAAAAGACGCATCCGTAGCAAAGTCGAGGGCACAGCCGAACGACCACGGATGACGGTTTATAGAAGCAACAAGCAGATATCTGTTCAATTGGTAGATGACAAAACCGGAAAAACGCTGGTTTCTGCCTCGTCCATTATGAAAGATGTCGCTGCTGAGAAGGTTACCAAGACAGAGCAAGCAGCCAAAGTAGGTAAACTCATTGCAGAAAAGGCTCAGGCAGCCGGTATTTCTGGAGTGGTTTTCGACCGGAATGGTTATCTGTATCATGGTAGAGTAAAACAATTAGCGGACGCTGCTCGTGAGGCAGGTCTTAAATTCTAAAATATTATGGCAGGAAATACAAACAGAGTTCGTACAACTAACGACCTTGAATTGAAGGACAGATTGGTAGCCATTAATCGTGTTACCAAAGTAACCAAAGGGGGTAGAACTTTCAGCTTCTCGGCCATTGTTGTCGTTGGTAATGAGAACGGCATCGTAGGTTGGGGCTTAGGTAAAGCCAATGAAGTTACAACCGCAATTGCCAAAGGAGTAGAAGCCGCTAAGAAAAATTTGGTTAAAGTTCCTATTGTCAACGGAACAATTCCTCATGAGCAACTTGCCAAATTTGGCGGTGCCAGTGTTTTTATGAAACCCGCTTCTCACGGTACTGGTCTTGTGGCCGGTGGTGCGATGCGTGCGGTACTTGAGAGTGCTGGTGTGGTGGACGTTTTGGCTAAGTCAAAAGGTTCGGCTAACCCTCACAACCTGGTAAAAGCTACCATTGAAGGATTATGCGAAATGCGTGATGCCCATACAGTAGCTCAACACCGGGGAATAACTCTGGACAAAGTGTTTAACGGTTAAGCAATAAAGTTATGGCTAAGATAAAAGTAACTCAGGTTCGTAGTAAAATCAGGTGCACCAGTCGTCAGAAGAAGACCTTGGAATCACTTGGTTTGAGAAAACTAAATGCCACCGTTGAACATGAGGAAAACCCTGTAATTATGGGGATGGTGGACAAAGTAAGACACCTTGTGAGTGTCTCAAAATAATTGTTTTAACGAAGTTTATCACGATAAGATATGAAACTTAATCAGTTAAAACCTGCTGAGGGATCAACCCACCACGATAAGAGGATTGGCCGCGGAGAAGGTTCCGGTCACGGCGGAACTTCTACACGTGGTCATAAAGGTGCAAAATCCCGATCAGGTTATTCAAGAAAAATCGGATTTGAAGGTGGTCAAATGCCACTTCAAAGACGGGTTCCTAAGTTTGGTTTTAAGAATATCAACCGTAAGGAGTATAAGTCAATCAACCTGGATGTTCTTCAGATTTTAGCAGAGAAGAACGGATGGAGCGTAATTGCCCCTGAAAATCTTATTGAGGCAGGATATGTCAATAAGAACGACCTGGTGAAAATCCTGGGTAATGGAACAATTAGCTCAAAAGTTGAAATTAAGGCTCATGCTTTCTCAAAATCTGCTGAAGCAGCTATTGAAGCGGCTCAGGGAACTGTTGTGAAACTGTAATTTGAATCCTGTCCGCTGCGGCGGACAGGATCAAATGACCTTATAAATCTAATTTAAGATATGAAACTTTTCGAAACCATCCGTAATATCTGGAAGATCGATGACCTGAGAAGCAGGATTATAACCACTTTGGGTTTTATTCTGATTTATCGCTTGGGCTCAAAAGTCGTTTTGCCAGGTATTGATCCAACACAGTTGTCAAATCTTGCTGACCAAACCAGTCAGGGAGTTTTGGGATTGCTCAATATGTTTTCAGGGGGAGCTTTTGCCAATGCATCGATTATGGCACTGGGTATCATGCCTTACATCTCTGCATCTATTGTTATCCAGTTACTGGGTATTGCAGTTCCCTATTTTCAGCGTTTACAGCGTGAGGGTGAGAGTGGCCGACGCAAGATTAATCAAATAACCAGGTATTTAACTGTGGTTATTTTGTTGTTTCAAGCTCCCGGTTATATTGCCAACCTTTATGCTCAATTACCCGAATCTGCTTTCGTTAATGCCGGATGGAGTTTCACTGTTATGTCAACCATAATCCTCACCGCAGGTAGTATGTTTGTGATGTGGTTAGGGGAGCGTATTACTGAAAAGGGTATTGGAAACGGTATATCTTTGATCATCATGATTGGTATTATTGCCATGTTGCCTTTTTCTCTTTTTGCAGAATTTGTTTCAAGACTGGAAGAAGGCGGTGGTTTGGTGATGTTGCTCATTGAGTTTGTCATTCTTTTCTTTGTGTTTGAAGGTGCTATTTTATTGGTACAGGGTACCCGCAGGGTGCCTGTTCAGTACGCAAAGAGAATTGTGGGTAATAAGCAGTATGGTGGCGTTCGCCAATACATCCCTTTGAAAGTCAATGCTGCTGGTGTAATGCCTATCATTTTTGCTCAGGCCATTATGTTTATACCTATTACTTTGGCTGGCTTTGTTGACAGTGAAACTGCTACAGGTTTTGCAGCTGTGTTCTCTAATTTTACCGGATTTTGGTACAATTTCACCTTTGCCTTTTTGATTATCCTTTTTACTTATTTCTATACAGCCATTACGATCAATCCTACTCAAATGGCAGATGATATGAAACGTAATGGGGGATTTATCCCGGGTGTAAAACCAGGTAAGAAAACCGCTGAGTTTTTGGATTCAGTGATGTCAAAAATCACATTGCCTGGCTCTTTTTTCCTTGCATTTGTCGCCATTATGCCGGCATTTGCGATGCTAGCCGGAGTAGATCAGAATTTTGCTCAGTTTTTTGGTGGTACATCCCTGCTGATATTAGTGGGTGTTGTATTGGATACCCTGCAGCAGATTGAAAGCCATTTGCTGATGAGACATTATGACGGATTGTTAAAATCCGGAAGAATTAAGGGCAGAACAGGCGGTGGAGCAGCTGCTTTTTAAATGATGTAGTCAATAGCATGATTTATTTAAAGACTGACGAAGAAATTGAATTGCTAAGGGAGAGTAATCTTCTGGTAGCTAAAACACTGGGAGAGGTTGCAAAAGCCGTTAAACCTGGTGTTACAACACTGGATCTGGACCAGATCGCTGAGCATTTTATCAGAGATCATAAAGGGGTTCCAGGGTTTTTAAACTATCAGGGATTTCCCAATACATTGTGTACATCTGTTAACGAGCATGTGGTACACGGTATTCCCAACAAAACCCCTCTTAAAGAGGGCGATATTGTGTCTGTTGATTGTGGTGTTTTGTTGAATGGCTTTTTTGGTGACTGTGCCTATACTTTCGAAATAGGAGAGGTTAAGCCGGAAATTAAAGCCTTGCTTGAGGCCACTAAAGCTGCATTGTACAAAGGTATCGAAGCTGCTGTTGAAGGCAATAGAATTGGGGATATTGGTTATGCCGTGCAAAATTATTGCGAGTCAAGAGGATATTCAGTCGTTCGTGAAATGGTTGGACATGGAGTAGGCAGGGAACTGCATGAAGCTCCCGAGGTCCCCAACTATGGAAGAAAAGGCAATGGGGTAAAACTCCGTAAAGGAATGGTCATTGCCATTGAGCCAATGATAAATCTTGGTAAGCGACAAATAGTTCTGGAAGATGATCAATGGACCATTAGGACTGTAGATAAAAGTGTTTCAGCGCACTTTGAACACACAATTGCTGTGGGAAAAAGTAAATCTGATATACTTTCCAGTTTTAAATTTGTAGAAGAAGTGTTAACTTTGCAGTCTTAAAAAAATTAAAGTGATAGAGTTATGGCTAAACAAGCCTCTATAGAACAAGACGGTACAATTATCGAAGCACTATCCAACGCCATGTTTCGCGTGGAGTTGGAAAACGGACATGTGATCACCGCACATATCTCCGGTAAAATGCGTATGCATTATATTAAAATTCTTCCTGGCGACAAGGTTAAGGTGGAAATGTCACCATATGATTTGACCAAAGGCAGAATTAGTTACAGGTATAAATAACATACTCAATACTTAAGACAATGAAGGTAAGAGCATCAATTAAAAAGCGTAGTGCCGACTGCAAAATAGTGCGGCGCAAGGGACGCTTGTACGTGATAAACAAGAAGAATCCCAAGTTTAAACAACGTCAAGGATAAATTATAGAATATGGCAAGAATTGCAGGAGTAGACATCCCGGCCAATAAAAGAGGCGAAATTGCTTTAACATACATCTATGGCATCGGCCGTAGCAAAGCAACTTCATTGCTTCAAGAGGCTGGTATTGATGTCAGTTTGAAAGTAAAAGAATGGAACGATGACCAGATAACTGCCGTTCGTGAGTTAATTGGTTCAACCATCAAAACCGAAGGTGAATTGCGTTCTGAAGTACAATTGAACATTAAGCGATTAATGGACATTGGTTGTTACAGAGGTATTCGTCACCGTATTGGTTTACCGGTTCGCGGTCAATCAACCAAGAACAATGCCCGTACCCGTAAAGGAAAGAAAAAGACGGTTGCGAACAAAAAGAAAGCTACTAAATAATCATTGAAACATGGCAAAAAAGGCAGGATCACAAAAGAAAAGAGTAGTGAAAGTGGATGCCTTGGGGCAAGCCCACATCCATTCATCGTTCAATAACATCATCGTTAGTCTGACCAATTCAAACGGACAGGTTATTTCTTGGTCAAGTGCCGGCAAAATGGGTTTCAGAGGTTCTAAAAAGAACACACCCTACGCCGCTCAAACCGCTGCAGCAGATTGTGCTAAAGTGGCTTATGACTTAGGCTTGAGAAAAGTGAAAGCATACGTTAAAGGACCGGGTAATGGTCGTGAATCAGCCATTCGTTCAATCCATGCAACTGGTATTGAGGTAAGCGAAATTGTTGATGTAACACCAATGCCTCACAACGGTTGTCGCCCTCCTAAAAGACGTAGGGTTTAATATATTATATTATAACTAGTTATTAACCATAAGTTTTTGGTTTTAATTTTGAATAATGGTAGGTTATAACACCAACCTTCCTTCTATAATCTTGCGGCTGTCATATTCAATCTTTAAAATCAAAAATTTAAAATCAAAAATTTAGTAGAATGGCTAGATACATAGGTCCAAAGACTAAAATTTCGCGTAAATTCGGTGAGCCCATATATGGCCCCGATAAATATTTTGAAAAGAAGAATTATCCTCCTGGTCAGCACGGTAACAACCGTCGCAGAAAAACCAGTGAGTACGGTGTTCAGCTTAAAGAAAAGCAGAAAGTAAAATATACTTATGGTGTTCTTGAGAAGCAGTTCCGTAATTTGTTTGAAAAAGCTAACAGTCACCATGGTATTACCGGTGAGGTGTTATTGGTTCTTCTCGAATCGCGTTTAGACAACGTGGTTTATCGCTTGGGACTAGCTCCAACCAGAGCTGCTGCCCGTCAGTTGGTTTCGCACCGTCACATAACTGTTGATGGATCAATTGTGAACATCCCTTCCTATAGCCTTAAAGGTGGTCAGCTTGTAGGTGTAAGGGAAAAATCCAAATCGCTGGAGTCGATTAATACTTCATTATCAAGCTCAAGTGTTCATAAATTTTCATGGTTGGAATGGAATCAGCAGAGCATGACCGGTAAGTTTTTAAATGCACCGGAAAGATCTGAAATTCCAGAGAACATCAAAGAACAGTTGATTGTAGAATTGTACTCTAAATAATTTATTCTTATGGCAATATTAGCGTTCCAAAAACCTGATAAAGTTATCATGCTTGATGCTGATGACAAGTTCGGTCGTTTCGAATTTCGTCCTCTTGAGCCAGGATATGGTATTACTGTTGGAAATGCCTTAAGAAGAATCTTGCTCTCTTCTTTGGAGGGCTTTGCAATAACTACTGTTAAGATTGAAGGTGTAGATCACGAGTTTTCCAGCATACCCGGAGTGGTAGATGATGTAACGGAAATTATTCTGAACCTGAAGCAGGTAAGATTAAAAAGGATTGTTGACGAATCCGACAATGAAAAAATTACTGTGAGCGTTTCGGGTAAAGAAACCCTTACCGCCGGTGATCTTAATAGTGTCATGTCTAATTTTAAGGTGTTGAATCCTGACTTAGTCATCGCACGCATGAATCCTGAGGTTAACCTGCAGATGACGCTTACCATTGGTAAGGGAAGAGGATATGTCAATGCAGAAGAGAATCGCACTGCTGAATTGGATTTTGGAACTATTGCTATAGATTCCATCTTTACCCCTATCCGAAATGTGAAGTACGAGATCGAAAATTTCCGTGTAGAGCAGAAGACCGATTACGAAAAGTTATTGTTTGACATCTCAACCGATGGATCTATTCATCCTAAAGATGCTTTGAAGGAAGCCTCGAAAATTCTTATTTATCATTTCATGTTATTCTCAGATGAAAAAATCACTTTAGATTCTGATGAAAAATTTGGCAATGAAGAGTTTGATGAGGAAGTACTTCACATGCGTCAGTTGTTGAAGACAAAACTCGTTGATTTGGATCTTTCAGTCAGAGCACTCAACTGCCTTAAGGCTGCCGACGTGGAAACGCTTGGCGAATTGGTGCAGTACAACCGGAATGATCTTCTTAAGTTCAGAAATTTTGGTAAAAAGTCGCTCACTGAGTTAGATGATTTACTGGTTAATCTGAGCCTCAATTTCGGCATGGATATTCAGAAGTATAAATTAGACAAGGAATAAGTAACGATGAGACATAGAAAGAAATTCAACCACCTGGGTAGAACCAGTTCACATAGAAAAGCTATGCTTTCTAACATGGCTGCTTCATTAATCGTGCACAAAAGGATTAAAACGACCGTGGCTAAAGCCAAAGCATTGCGTATGTATGTTGAACCTTTGATCAATCGTTCAAAGGAAGATACCACGCATTCACGTCGTGTTGTATTCAGCTACCTGCAGAATAAGGATGCCGTTTCTGAACTTTTTCGTGAAATAGCCCAGAAAGTGGCTACCCGTCCGGGTGGTTATACACGTATCTTGAAATTAGGCAACCGTTTGGGTGATGCTGCAGAAATGTGCTACATCGAGCTGGTGGACTACAATGAGAACATGTTAGCTGCTTCTAATGAAGCTGCAGCTGGTGAGACAAAGAAAACCACACGTCGTAGCCGTCGTGGAGGTAAGAAAACTGCTGATGTTGCTGTGGCTGAAACGGCTGCTGCAAAACCAGCTGCTGCGAAGGCTGAACCTAAAAGTGAGGATCAGGCCCCTGAAGCAGAGAAAACTGAGGAATAAACAAAAACCAGATAATCATCTGTCTGTTTTTGGATAATGTTCTTGAAAAAGGGGATAAAGACGTTATGGCTTTATCCTTTTTTTTTGCCGATTTTATTAATATTATTATAAACAATTATCATTATGGGATTAATTGCTAACATCCATGGTCGTGAGATTCTTGACTCACGCGGAAATCCAACCATTGAGGTTGAGGTGACATTAGAAAGTGGAATTATTGGCCGTGCTGCTGTGCCTTCTGGTGCTTCAACCGGTGAGAACGAAGCCCTTGAGCTTCGCGATGGTGACAAAAAGAGATACCTTGGAAAAGGGGTTTTGAAAGCTGTAGATAATGTTAATAACGTTATTGCACCGGCTTTGATTGGCTTTAACTCTCTGGATCAAGTGGGTATCGACCACAAAATGTTGCAGATGGACGGAACCAAAACCAAAAGCAAATTAGGTGCTAACGCAATGCTGGGCGTTTCTTTGGCGGTGGCCAAAGCTGCTGCAGAGTATTCTGGCATGCCACTTTACCGTTATATTGGCGGTACCAATGCCAAGACTTTGCCTGTACCCATGATGAACATTATTAATGGTGGTTCTCATTCTGATGCCCCTATTGCTTTTCAGGAGTTTATGATTCGTCCTGTGGGCGCTTCCAGCTTCCGTGAAGGTTTACGTATGGGTGCTGAGGTATTCCATTCCCTTAAAAAGGTATTGCACGACCGCAACCTGAGCACTGCTGTTGGTGATGAAGGAGGATTTGCACCCGCTTTAGACGGTACTGAAGATGCTTTGAACAGCATTATTAAAGCCATAGAGGCTGCAGGTTACAAGCCTGGTCGCTTGGAAGACGGTGGCCAAGTGTCCATAGCTTTGGATTGCGCTGCTTCTGAATTCTATAAGAATGGTATTTATGACTATTCATTGTTTGAGGGCGAAAAAGGTCTTAAAAGAAATCGGGCTGAGCAGGTGGCTTACCTGACCGAGCTGGTTGAGAAGTTCCCAATTGATAGTATCGAAGACGGTTGTCACGAAGGTGACTGGGATGGCTGGGTTCTTTTAAATAAGGCCATTGGCGACAAATGTCAGTTGGTTGGTGACGATTTATTTGTTACCAATGTTGAGTACCTTAAAAAGGGTATAGAGCTGGATGCTGCTAATTCAATTTTGATTAAAGTCAACCAAATTGGTACGTTGACAGAGACATTGGATGCAATTGAAATGGCCCACCGTGCAGGTTATACTTCTGTAACTTCTCACCGTTCAGGTGAAACCGAAGATGCTACCATTGCCGACATTTCTGTAGCCACTAACAGTGGTCAGATTAAGACTGGTTCGTTGAGCCGTTCAGATCGCATGGCTAAATACAACCAATTGCTTCGCATTGAAGAGGAGTTGGGAGAATCAGCTATTTATGGCTACAAGAAAGTTATTAAGAAGTAATTTCGAATAACTGTTGAATAAAAAAGTCACCTGCGAAGGTGGCTTTTTTTGTTTAAAATTAGCAGTTGAACTGAAAATTGACGAAATTGATAGAATCTGTTGTGCCTGCTCATTATAATTTATTTGATTGAATTAATTTTGAATTTTATTATCTGAAATGGTAGAATCGTATAGGCAGGATAGTGTCCTCATTAGCGGCATTGCCCGCATAGGGCAGAACAAAAAGGGAGGTTTACTGTTTAAAATAGACAGGCATTGTAATAATAAGTTAAAGTAAAAATATATAATCAAGTAAAACTATGGATCAGATAAAGCAGAGACTAAAGGAGGTTGGCCAGGAACGAGCTGAAGTGCTAAAAAGACTTGTAAAGGAACACGGCAACAAAGTGATTCAGGAAGTAACTTTGGAGCAGGTCATTTCTGGTATGAAGGGCATTGTGGCGTTGTTAACTGAAACATCTAAGTTGGACCCTGAAGAAGGTATCCGGTTCAGAGGCTATTCAATACCTGAACTTCGGTCTAAATTACCTAAGGTTACCGATGATGGCGAACCATTGCCGGAGGGACTGTTTTATTTGATGCTAATAGGTGAACTCCCTTCTCAACAGGATGTTGAGTTTATTTCTAAAGATTGGAGCAGAAGAGCACAAGGGATACCTGGTCATGTGTTTGATGTTATCAATAGCTTACCAAAAAGTGCCCACCCAATGATTCAGTTTAATTCGGCTATCCTGGCTATGAGTACTGAATCGCACTTTCGGAAAGCCTACGTGGAAGGGATGGATAAAAAGGATTATTGGGATCCCATGTACGAAGGCGTAATGGATTTGATCAGTCGCCTCCCGGTTATCGCGGCTTACATTTACCGACGGGTGTTTCATGATGAAAAGTATATAGATATTGACCCTTCCCTGGATTGGGCTGGTAATATGGCGCATATGATGGGCTTTGAAAGTGTTGAGGTTCAGCGTTTGATGCGGTTATACATGGTGTTGCATGCCGACCATGAAGGTGGAAACGTTTCTGCTCATGCCACTCATTTGGTTGGAACGTCGCTTTCTAATCCTTATTACAGTTTTGCAGCCGGTATGAATGGTTTAGCTGGTCCACTGCATGGTATGGCCAATCAGGAAGTCATGAGTTGGCTCGAGACCATGATCCAGGAAATTGGTTCAGACAGGCCCAGTAAGGATCAGATACGAGAATATACAATAAATACGCTTGAGCAAGGAAGGGTTATCCCCGGTTACGGACATGCTGTGCTAAGAAAAACGGATCCACGATTTACCGAGCAATTGAACTTTGCTAATAAATACATTCCAGATGCACCTCTGATTGAACTTATCCGTAATATCTATGAAGTAGTGCCGGATATATTATTGGCTACCGGCAAGGTTAAAAATCCATGGCCCAATGTGGATGCTATATCCGGGAGTTTGTTGTCGAGTTACGGAATCAAAGAGAATCGCATTTACACTGTGCTTTTTGGGGTTTCACGGGCACTTGGTGTATTGTCTTCATTAATTTGGGACCGGATTTATGGTATGCCTCTTGAAAGGCCAACCTCTCATACCTTGGATTGGTTCAAAGAAAAGGTTGGTTTTAAAGAGTAATGGTTAAGAAAGGAGAATAACCTCTGCCGTTTTTTTTCGGGCAGAGGTTTTTTTATAGTGGTTATTGAAGGCTTTCTCTTATCTTTATAATCACAAGAAGCCTATGATATAGTAAAGGTAATAGTCGAACGCTCATGAATTAAGCTACCTATAAATGGGATTCTCTTATCTTTGCTACGAAATTTTTAAACACTATTTGTCGTGTATAAACAGCTAATAATAGCGACTTTAATATTCTTGTCATTTTTTTGTTTCAAGGGTACTTTGTTGGGGAACGTCTCCTCTGTTCAGCATTTTACGATTGCTCAAGGCTTGTCGAATCATTCGGTGAATGTGGTGTTTCAGGATAGTCGGGGCTTTTTATGGATAGGAACGGAAGATGGCTTGAACAGATATGACGGTTACTCATTCGAAGTTTATAAATATGGTGGACATGAAGCTGAAGGTGTTGGTGGTAATCGAATTACGGCTATAGCTGAGGACCGCAAAGGCAATTTGTGGGTGGGCACCAGAGGAAAAGGAATTAGTGTGTTACAGCATGAATCCGGCAAATTTTATCATTACCGGCATGATCCTAAAATCCCTGGGTCTTTACCTGACAATTCTGTTTTTGGTTTCTATCTCACCCCTTCCGGAGAGATGTGGGTGAAATTAGGAAATCATTTATTGAGGTACGATGAGGCCACAGACAGTTTTCAATCCTTTGGTCATTTTTCAAACGTCTTTAAGCGATCGAATTATGCTGGACATCCCATAATTCAAGAAACGGATAGTACTTTCTTGGTGGGTACAAAAGATGGAATCAATCGGTTTCACCTTATTACAGGAGTCTTTGAGCGTCTACATATATACGAGGATCAAGGCGTTGTTTTTCAGGAAGCGGTGAATCAAATTCAGGAAGTTGCTAAGGATCAATTCCTGGTAGCCTCCAGCGGAGGTCTTTTTCTGTTTGAGCCGGGAAGAAGTATGGTAGAAATTCCGGCCAGTATGAATTTTGGCGCCACCATTGCGGCCAATGCTATTAGTGAAGACCGGGAAGGTAATATTTGGATAGGGACCAACAGGGGTCTTGAACAATTTAATCCGTCTCGCCTTACGCATGAAATATATGGGAATAGAAAGGGGCAACTGCCCTCTGCTATACCCCACGAGATAACTGTGATGTTTGAAGATGCCTCAGGATTGTTATGGATAGGTACCAGATTCAACGGCCTTTTTAAAGTTAATTTAAATCTCTCGAAATTTTCCTTTATTGGAGAAGGGAAGGAAGATCAGTGGCCCATGCGGTCCTATAACATAAGCTCGGTTTATGCCGACAGTAAAGATAATCTTTGGCTGGGGACGCTCACCAGTGGCCTGTATCGTGTTGATCGCGCGGCGCAAACGCTTCGGCATTTCGTCATTAATCCGTCCAATTTCAAGGATGGCCAAGATGCAGTAGAAGCATTGTACGAGGATAAAGATGCCAACTTATGGATAGGCACGAATAGTGGGATTTACTTTCTGGATGTTAACAGGCAAACAGTGAGGGAATTTCATTATACCTATGATACAAGATATACCACTCTTTTGCAAAGAAACAGGATCACATCCATAGCAGGTGACAGTGCAGATGGGATATGGTTTGGTACGCATTTTGGCCTTTATAAATATTCTGGTGGTAAACTGTTCAGTTACTTTAAGGGAGAAGGTTCCAAAGGGCTTGTTTCAGATGAGATTAGTGCTTTGTGCCCCGATAATAAAGGGGGCATGTGGATAGGTACAAAAAATGGGATCAGTTACTATAACGGGGCAGAGGGAAAAATAGCTTCAACTGAAGAAATGGGGTTAAACGGCCATATGGATAACCAGGTGCTTTCATTGGCGCTTGATGTAGTCGGGAAGTTATGGGTTGGAACCCGATCCGGATTATATGTGATTAGCTCTGAGGTGCCAGATTCACTTTATTCGGAACCCGTAAAGGGATTTAGTGATGAAATGATTACGGCCGTACTTCCGGATGAGAAAAGACGCATATGGGTGAGTTCAAGTAAAGGAGTTTCTATGTATTCGCCTGAAGGAACTATTAGGAGCTTTGATGTGCTGGATGGTTTGCCCGGTCAGCTGTTTAATGCAGGAAGTGCCTTTAAGGATAAGGATGGCACACTTTTTTTTGGCAGTGTAAGTGGTTTATGTTGGCTCCACCCCGATTCAATAAGCTATAATCTTCATCGACCAAGAATTGCCATTACCGGCGCCTCCGTTTGTCACCGAGGAGATTGTGCTGATGTGCTGAAAGGATCCTTCAATGAATTGCGTATCAAGTACAAATCGGGCATGATGCTGGAGGTGCATTATGCGGCTTTGGAATTTACCCAGCCTCGTAAGAATAGCTACAAATTGATGCTTGAAGGTTATGATGATGATTGGCGATCGGTTACCAACAGCAATAGTATTACTTTCTCGAATTTAATGCCAGGGAAGTACAAATTGCGTATCATGGCTTCCAATAATGACTTCACATGGAATAATCAGCCACTGGAATTACCTATAGTGATAACACCTCCTTTATGGATGACCAAATATGCCTATGCTTTTTATTTGCTGTTGATTATATTTACAGTTCAATTATTAATTAATTACCGCATTCGGCATTATAAGAAGGCCAACCGTTCTCTGACTGAAAAGAGTGTAGATAAGCAGAAGCTGCAGGAGCAGCGGAAGATATTATCGCACATTAATCAAAATCTGACAGATAGTATCAACTATGCCACACGCATACAATCGGCCATGATTCCTACCGAGAAGGTCTTCAGAAAAGTACTGCCCCATTCTTTTGTTTATTTTAGGCCACGTGATTTGGTGAGTGGCGACTTTTATTGGATGCATGAGCGTGATAATAAGGTTTTTGTAGCTGTAGTGGATTGTACCGGCCACGGGGTTCCAGGCGCATTTATGTCTATTATTGGGATGGACCTGTTGAAGAATATTGTGGCGGGACAAATGGAAGATGATCCTGCCCGAATATTGGAAATGCTTAGTCTGGAATTAGATCAGACCTTAAGAAAAAACGATCCGACTTTTATCGATTCAGAAGCCATTAAGGACGGAATGGATATGGCCGTTTGTGTCATTGATAGGGCGAATCATACGCTTGGTTTTTCCGGGGCAGTCAACGGCATGTATCTGGTGAAGAATAATGAACTAAATAGCTATAAGGGTGACCGGTTCGCCATTGGGCGAGTTACAGGTGGGAAGATACCTGAATATACCAATAATGTTATCCCCATTGGACCAGATGACATGATTTATTTGTTTACAGATGGTTATGTTGACCAGTTCGGAGGACCCGAGCATAAGAAATTTAAGTACAGGAGATTTCGGCACTTACTCTTGAATATCCATAAATTACATCCGGATGACCAAAAGGCCATTCTTCACCAGAAGATGGAAGAATGGCGTGGTGAGGAGGAGCAGGTGGATGATATTCTGGTGGTTGGTTTTAAGGTGCTTAACAGTTCAGGTGTTGTCTGATTTTGTCCAATAACTCGTCGGGTTGAAAAGGTTTGCTAATATAGTCGTCCATGCCTGCAGTTAAACAGCGGTCCTTGTCCTCAGGAAATGCATTCGCTGTCACCGCAATGATTGGAACTCGGGTGTTGGTGCTTTTTTCCAGCTCCCTGATTTTTTGGGTGGCTTTAAAGCCATCCATCACAGGCATTTGAACATCCATGAGAATCAGATCGTACTTGGCCATCCCAAATTTCTCCAAGGCTTCTTTGCCGTTAAAGGCCATGTCAATTTTCCTTACATCATTTTTTATGTAGAGGTTAATTATTTGCTGGTTGCTAAAATTGTCCTCTACCAGAAGAATGGCAGCATCTTTAAGCTCCACATTTGATTTGAAAATATTTTCAGGTCGTTTGCTTTTGCGTGCTTCTGTAGTTGCTATATAGTTGGATGAAGCCGTAGTATAAGAGGCGCCAAATTCAAAGATGGTGTGATTGGGCTTCGTAATAATATTGAGTGAGTGTCCGTCTACCTCAATCATTTTTTGGGTGATGCCCAAATCTAAGTAATTGATTATTTTTCCGGCGTTGAGTTTTATCAAATCCTGATAGTTAAAAAAGCCTTCTTTGGAATGGTGGTCACTTTTGGAACTCTTATAGATAAAATCACTAATGATTCGGAAGGTTAATTCAATTTTTCCGGGCATGGATTCGAGCTTCTCGACTTCCAGTGTGATGTGTTTTTGATCCAGTTGGTTTTGACGGACAATGCTGTTAATCAGATTGAGAAGGATCTGCTTTATTTTTATGCTGTTGCCTGTGATTTGTCCGGGTATGTCCGGAGCCAATGAGAGATTAAACCTCACCTTGCTGTGCTCGTAAGGAAAAAGACGTAAAACGTTATTGAGCGTGTTGTATAGGTTGAAGTTGGTGATGTCTTGATTTTCATGCATGCCGCTTTTTGAAGCCATTACCAGGTTGTTGACCACACTAACCAGATTGTTGGCAGAGGCATGAATGGTATTGATATAATCTTTTTGTTCTTCACTTAAAGGGGTGGCTTCTAAGATGTCGAGTATCCCGGTTATGTTGCTCAGTGGTGTTCTGATTTGATGAGAAAGTCTGGATAGCAAATCTTCCTGAGCTTTATTCTTGTTTTGTGTGTCGAGGATAATTCTCTCTTTTTCAAGTTGGACTTCAGAACGGATAAACTGAAAAGCAAAGGCGGTAATAATGGCAACGATATAGGCAATTAAGAAATAGATGCCGTTATTGGCTGTGTAACTTTGCAGGAAAGGCCTTAGGTCCTGCAATAAATAGAGATGAAAGACGATTACAACGGCTAGCGCAATGGACCAGTAAGTGCCGGTGTTTCGACCCCTTAATGCAGTTGCAAAAAAGGGAAAAAGGAAAGTCCACACAATGCCTATTCCGGTGTTGCCGCCAAATAGAATAAAGAAGCTACAGGTAATGAAAAGTGCACTCAACAGGTAATTTTGGTGCAGTATAGAGGTGAATTTGCGTAAGTATAAATGACTTATAGCCAAAATAAAACTTAAGGACAGAAAAGGAATGGCCAGTTCAACCCGCTCTTCTACCAGAGACCAAATGCCTTCTGCCAGAACAATCAGGGTAAAGGAAATGCTGGAAAGATTTACCAACAGTGATTTGACTCTGGTATCCATATCTGCTTTTTCGTCCTGTTCAGATATGAAGAGATCCATTAAGCGGTTTAGAAAGTCGGTTATCATATGCTCAATTAATAAGTGCAGAGATTGAAAAGCGCAAAATAGTTAAAAATGTTGTTTAAATAAAACAACATATGTTTTTTATTTAGTCATTGAGTAAATGTTGAAAAGGGGTAACTATAGTATCCTAATTGCCCGGATGATTGGCAAGTGGTTCAAAATCCTCATTGAGTACGTAGATGGAATAGCTGCGGGCTGGAGCTTCTATCCAAACACGACCATCTTGGTTTACTTTTGTGAATTGGGTATGATCCAGCGCGTTAACCAGGGTTTTGTCCGCCCACAAAGACCAGCCTTCAGGCGATGAGTCGACCCACAAGCCTTTGACGGTATCACAGTTATTAATAACGATAATGGCCCCTTCCTTGTCCTTGTTACCAGCTCTTCTGGCTACATAAACATCTGAGACATCCTTCGCCGGATAGGGGGCTCCCACCTGGCTGAGTACGGTAAGCGAACCACCTAGATAGGTTGATCGAATAGAAATTAGGTTAAGTAGTTCCTTTTTTAAAGAGTCCGGGATGTCAATGTTGTGGACCGGGTTTTCATAATCATATAGCTGGACACCGTACAGATGGGGGTAAAACAGGCAGGGACGGCCTTCATGCGTTAAAAGGTAAGCATAGCCCAAGTGCCAGTCTTTGGTTACCCATTTGTCGTGTTCTTTGCCCGTGTCATGGTTTTCGAGAAATGTGACCACCGATGATGCCGGTAAATGACTGCCCTCTGAATTACGTACCAATCCTGCATGGTTAAGGCGACTCATGTCGAATCCACTGTCTGTATTGCATAGCTCTGTAAGCACGGTTTTCAGAGGAAAGTCGAAAGCGCTGGACTTGGCGCCATGCGAATTAACTGTGTTGACCCAGTTTTGGATGGTTTTTTCTGATCCCCAATATTCGCTAACAATAAAACGTTGTTGATCATTTTTAGGAGGCAGATTATTGATCCAGTTGGCCGCATAGCTTTCCTGAAAGCCCCGGACAAAATCCAGTCGGAATCCATCAAATTTTATCATGTCAGCCAGCCAGATGCCCCATGTATTCATGCGTTGCTGAACTTCTTCCGAGAAAGTGTTCAAGTCGTTACCATACCCTTTGGTGTTGGGAATGATCTCATCACTTTCTCCCCAGTCTCCTAGCCAATCGTTATCATCTACAGGATGAAAATGGGAATAATTCCATGTCCAGTTTTGCTCAAACGGGCCTGTGTGGACAGGGTAAGAAAGCGCCGTATTGGTGTGTGCCTCCAGGACAGAGCTGGCCAGATTTTTACCATTGTGCCCTATTTCATACGGGTAATAGCCCTTGGTTTGATCGCCCCAGTTCCATTCATCCTCTGATTGAACTCTGGAAGTAATTTTTATAATGATGTTTTCACCTCCGGGAGCGGTTATTTTGAATTCATCTATATCGTTGATGTCGTCAATAAAGGCACGGACAGTCTCTCCTGATGCGGGAAAGTTGTTTGCCTGACCTTGCCCTCCATTAAGTTCTGCCTCCCATGAGTAGTTCTGGTTAAATCCCGTTTGCTGATAGTCAATTTGCAGATCATAGCCTCTGGTAGCAGCGGGTGCATTGAAGTCAAGGCAATATCCTTTGATCTTGATGTAGTAGTCGCCGGCAGTCGCATTGGGTATAATCCAGGTGATTTCATTGGTAGGGTAGGGCGTGAATTGCGATCCGTTTCGAAAGGCCTCATCAAACACATACTGTTTGACAGCCGGGTTTGCCTCTGCATTTTCGCCCGATCCATACATGTGATTGAGGATGATGTCGGCATAGACTTCTATTTTGGGTTGCTGGTGCGCTGTGTCATGCATGGCAGCCATCATGCTTTCCAATTCTGAGCGACTGCCAAACCGTGTTTCAACACTTCCTTTTTGGTTGTAATTGCCCAAATCATAATGGTCGTATAGGCCATAACCCATATCTATTATACCCCAATTGCCTTTAGAAGGGGGAGGCACCCAGATAGCAGTGATGCCCATTTTTTTAAAGGCAGGTGCTTTATTGCTAAGATTATCCCACCAAAACCCATCCTTTTGTTCGGCATTGACGGGCACATCCCAGTAAAAAGCCTGCAGCATAACGTCGTTTTGCGCCATTAGGGAGACAGTACCAAAGGAGATAAGAAATAGGAGGATATGCTTTTTGAGAAAGAGAGGTGCAAAAAAAGCAAGCAATAGATGAAGGTCTAATCTTTTCATTAGGTGGGGATTTTAGGTTTGCTAATATAATAAAAAAGTTGGTTGGATGGGACAAAAATAATAACTGAGGCTAAATGCAACAATCTTTTTAAAAAAGGGTATAACTTTAAAGCTAAAATGGCCCAAAGTTGAAGGCATAGTTTCATTTTTTAAGTACTTAAAACCATACATCTGATGAAGAAGTTATTTTTTATGGCATTGATTGCGTGCCTGCCTTTTGTGGTGGCTGCTCAACAGCATATTCCTGAGATGGACGATTACCATCGTTTTTTGAAATCCAAAACCATGGTGGTGATGGATGATGCGCTTATGAGTGAATACAATATGATCATCCAGGAGGTCATGAAGCGTTCATGGACCATCACCCCATATGAGGTCATTTCCACAAAAAAGTTTGATGAATTAAAGGATAATCCGGACCTATCTTTTTTAATGACCACCATTGTTACTTTTGCAAAAGATAAAACCAAGGCAAGGTACAATTTTATCAGTCTTTTAATGGGCGAGCCCAAAGCAGATGTGCGCACCATGCCCGATTTATGTTCCTTGCCGCTTTCTTATACCCGTGTTGAAGAAGCCAGTTACCACTACAAGTTGGAAGCCTTCGTGCTTTTTATACAAAATCATGTCAAGAATGTACTTGAAAATGATAAGCTAATTGGCGAGCGGGGCTTTCGTCATTACAACAAAGATCAGGGATCTTTGGCAGGAAAAAAACTATTGTTGACCAAAGAGGATTTGGCCAAAGACATCCAAAGCCCACAGGCGATTAAAGCCAATTATCCCTATGATTTCGAAATCGTATCCCGTGAAGAAATTGCTGATGCCATTAAGCGACAGGATCCGGATGTAGTGTTTTTACATAAGGTGGGTCCCGAAGGCACCCGAATCCGGGCACGCGTGTATAAATTATTGGTAGGAGCAGCCGATTCGAAATTGTATTATTGGGATTACGGCATGATAAAACATACCAGTGACGATGCCTTTCAAGCCAGTGACTTGAAAAAATTGAAATAGGTTTTTAAGTGCTTCACCCTTTGTGACACCTCTGGTGTCATTAAGATTTCTAAAATCAGGACTCCTGAGTCCTGATTAACTTTTCATTAACAATTCCTTATCTTTTCTTGGTTAAACCATTGACCGAGTTGCTTGTCTTATTTACGTTTTGATAATCAAAGTAATCAACGGATAAAAGACAATTATGCGACTACATTTCTTGGTTTTATTTTATATAATGGGTCATTGGGCCATTGCAAATAAGGGTGTTGAGGATTTGGAAGGCGGTATTCAGGGTGTCGTGATTGACAAAAGTGCCCGCGTGCCTTTATCTTACGCCACCGTTGCTATTTACAGCGCTGATTCTGTTTTAATTGATGGGGGAATAACGGATGGTTCAGGGCATTTTGATTTTGAAGTAGCACCCGGACGGTACTATGTTGAAGTCCAGTTTATTTCATATGGCAAGGAAGTCGTTCATGATGTAAGGGTTTTGGACAGGCGGTCCAGAGTAAATTTGGGCAGAATTGAACTCACACCCTCTAATACCAGCCTAAATGAAGTAGTTGTGACCGGCGAGCGCAGTGAAATGGTGATTGGGGTAGATCGAAAAATATTTAATGTAGGCAGTGATTTGAGCAATACTGGAAACTCTGCCGCTGAGATTTTAGATAACATACCAACTGTAGCGGTGGATGCCGATGGAAATATTTCTTTGAGAGGCAGTGGGGGAGTTCGAATGTTGATTGACGGAAAGCCTTCCGGGTTGGTCAATGCAGGCAATGCGGAAGCCTTACGTGCCTTGCAGGGAAACATGATAGACCGTGTTGAGATAATTACCAACCCCAGCGCACGTTATGAGGCCGAAGGGATGGTTGGCATCATCAACATCGTTTTGAAGAAGGATCAGCGAAAGGGTGTAAATGGCTCCTTTGAAACCACCGTTGGTTATCCGCACAGGTATTCAGTAGGTGCCAACGTGAATTTCAGACGAGAGAAAGTCAATTACTTTATAAATTATGGAGTCCGGTACAGTGAGCGAGAGGGAGATGGCACATCTGACCAGTTTTTTCCTTTAGCTGAGCCCGCTTTTCGTACAACTATCGATAGCGAGCGCTTACGCAGTGGGTGGTCGCAGAATATAAGGGGCGGATTGGATTTCTTTTTAAATGAAACGACCACACTCACCGCTGCAGCGATGCTACGTTTTGATGATGAGCAGAACGAGTCACGGATCCTTTACCGCGATTATGAAGTGGCTCAGAACAGCCCCTACAGAGCCTCGGAACGAATAGATAATGAGAAAGAGGTTGAGCGCAACATGGAGTTTTCGCTCAATCTTGAAAAGAAATTTAGTTCGGATGACCATGTTTTGAATGCCTTTGTCCAGTATATGGAGGATGGTGAAACAGAAGACTCCGAATTGACCGAAACGGTTTTGTCCGGAACTGATATGGATGATGAACTTTTTCAGCGGGTGTTTAACGAAGAACGTGAAGAAAATATTTTGTTTCAGTCTGATTACATTCAGCCCTTTGGCAATGATGGCCGATTTGAAGCCGGATTAAGAGGCGAATTGAGGACCATTCGCAATCCTTACGAAGTTGAAGAAATGGACAATGGCAATTGGATGGGACTACCTGAATTTACCAATCATTTTCTTTACGACGAAAATGTGATAGCCGGTTATTTGCAGGGCGCCAATAAATTTGGAGCAATAGGTGTTCAAATTGGTTTAAGGACGGAGTATTCTGATATCACTACATTTCTTGAGCAGGGGTCTGTTGAAAATAAAAGAGACTATTTTGATTTTTTCCCCACCCTTCACACTACCTACCATTTTAATACGTATAATGCATGGCAGGTCAGTTATAGCAGGCGAATTGACCGACCCCACTTTTGGAGTCTGAATCCATTTTACGGATTCAGTGATTCGCGTAACATCCGAACTGGGAATCCCAATCTGGAGCCGGAATACACCGATGCTTATGAAAGTGGTTATGTGTATACAACCGAAGCTTCGTCGTTTTATGCAGGCGTTTATTACAGGTATACAAGCGATGTGATCGAGCGCATCAGTTATGTGGATGAAGCGGGCATAACCTTCTCAGTGCCCCAGAATTTAGCAGAACGGCATGCCTACGGGGCAGAGACCAATCTTTCGGTTGATCCACTTAAATGGTGGAACCTTTCGGGAAATGTCAATTTTTATCGGATGCAAACAGAAGGTGTTTTTGAGAACAATGGCCAGGTGACCGACTTGTCGGCAGACACCTATTCATGGGATACCAGAATAAATTCAAGAATGCGCTGGGACAGGGGCTTAAGCTTGCAGACCACCTTTTTTTATCGAGGCCAACAGGAGACTACGCAGGGCGTGAGAAGGCCGTTTTATATGATGAATGCTTCTTTAAGTAAAGAGGTTTTGAAGGGCAACGGCACGCTGACATTCAATGTACAGGATGTGCTCGATAGTCGCAAGTTCAGGTATGAGTTGAATCAACCCGACTTGGTGTCTGTGAATGAGCGCAGGTGGAGTGGACAGCAATTCCGACTCACTTTTGTTTATCGGCTCAATCAAAACGGACGTCGTTCAGGTAACGGCGGCGGTGAGGAGGACAACGGAATGGGCGGTGGAGAAATTTAAGCGATTCAAAAAACATCATTGATAGTTTTGGGAGTA
>DHVH01000018.1 GCA_002412555.1 Marinilabiliaceae bacterium UBA5213
CACATCCACCACCCCGTTTTGCACCACCCATAAAGCCCCTAAGATGGCAGCCCCATCAAAACCCATTTGTCGCACCGCCGCCACATTGTCTTTAGTTATACCACCCAGAGCCACCACGGCAGGCATATCAGTATCCCTATGACACAAAAATTCGCACAAAGAGGCTTTGGAAAAGGCCGATGCATAACCCTTCTTGGAAATACTGTCGTAAACGGGACTCAGAAACACATATTGGCAATCAACCGCCCGTAATGCCAGCACCTCCGCCACCGAGTGGCAACTGGCACTTACCCGGCAGCCCTTCCCACCTGTCACCACAAACCCTTTGGTGCGGTGCAATCCACCCACACCCGACAGCTGGGCCGCCTGGTGGTGGTAGTGAACCGACAGGCACGGCCGACTGGCGTCAGGCACTGCGTTTAACAGGGCCCCTACTTCCTCGCTGGCATACCCCGGCTTTCGCACGTGCACATAGTCCACCCCTGCCTTTATCAAAGCTTCAATGGCCAGGGCTTCCTGCTTAAGCAGGCCGGGCTGGGTAATGGCTATGAGCATGTCTCCCGAATCTTGCGGTTGGCCCGCATGCTACAAAAATGCTCCCCACACATACTGCAATAATGGGCACGCTTGTCGGCATCATCTGGCAAAGTAGCATCATGAAAGGCGTAAGCCGTATCCGGATCCAAGGCCAGGTGAAACTGATCGAGCCATCGGAACTCATAGCGCGCCTTACTCATGGCATGGTCACGCAGAATAGCGCCCGGATGCCCCTTCGCAATATCAGCCGCATGGGCAGCAATCTTGAAAGTCACCACCCCCGTCTTTACATCATCCCGGTCGGGCAAGCCCAAATGTTCTTTAGGCGTTACATAACAGAGCATGGAAGCGCCCATCTGCGCAATCATGGACCCGCCAATGGCCGAAGTAATGTGATCGTAGCCCGGCGCAATATCCGTCACCAGAGGTCCCAAGGTATAAAACGGGGCATCAAAACAGTGGCGCAGTTCCATCTCCATATTCTCCGCAATCAGGTGCATGGGCACATGTCCGGGCCCCTCAATCATCACCTGCACATGCTTAGCCCAGGCCATCTTCGTGAGTTCGCCCATCGTCACCAGCTCCCCAAACTGCGCCGCATCATTGGCATCGAATTGCGACCCCGGCCGTAATCCATCTCCCAAAGAAACCCCCACATCATACGCCGCCAGAATATCACAAATCTCCTCAAAATGGGTGTACAGAAAATTCTCCTGCTTGTGCGTGGTGCACCAGCTGGCCATAATCGATCCACCCCTGGAGACAATGCCCGTCATTCGTTTGAAAGTATGTGGAATGTATTTTCTGAGCAGTCCCGCATGTATGGTAAAGTAATCCACCCCCTGTTCAGCTTGCTCAATCAGCGTATCCCTGAAAACCTCCCAGGTAAGGTCCTCCGCCTTTCCGCCCACCTTCTCCAAGGCCTGGTAAAGGGGAACACTGCCTATGGGAACGGGTGAGTTGCGCAAAATCCACTCTCGCGTTTCATGAATATTGGCGCCTGTGCTTAAATCCATCACCGTATCGGCACCCCAGCGGATGGCATGAATGGACTTGCTCACTTCTGAGGCAATATCAGAGGTAACCGGACTGTTACCAATGTTCGCATTGATTTTGACCAGAAAGCGGCGGCCAATTATCATGGGTTCACATTCGGGGTGATTGATATTGGCGGGAATAATGGCCCTGCCGGCCGCCACCTCATCGCGCACCATTTCAGGCGTAATGGGTTGAAAGACCTTCCCCAACTGATTCTCCAGCTGCTGATTTTCACGGATGGCCACGTATTCCATTTCAGGAGTTATTACGCCCTGTCGGGCGTAATACATCTGCGTAACCGGCTGCCCCACAGCCTTACGTGGATGCTTTTGGGCATGATTAAATCTCAAATGATCCAGCGAAGCATCCATCAAGCGCTGGCGACCGTAATCCGAACTCAAGCCACTCAGGCGCTGCGTATCTCCCCGAGCCTCGATCCAGTCCTCACGCAAGGGCTTAACGCCTCGCGTCAGGTCCACCGTCTCCTCCGCATCCCCAAAGGGACCCGAAGTATCATAAACCGCCAAAGTATCGGGCTGGCCGGATTTTTTATCCTTAGTGGACAACACTATTTCCCGCATCCCGACAGTTATGGGGAAGCGAGTGCCCGTCACATATAGTTTGCGAGATCCTTTCAAAGGATCTCCTTTGATCATCTTATCCATCCTACGTTTAGAGTTAAATTTTTTAAAACTGAGAACTCATCCGCCACGCGTGGCACTGATAAGCATAACTTCATCATTTTCCTTTAAAGAAAATGCAGCCCATTTATGGCGGGGAATAATTTCGCTGCCCACCGCTACAGCCAAGCCGGCCAGTGGCATTTGCAAATCCGTCACCAAGGCTTCCAGGGATGGAAACACCGTTTCCATTTCCTGTCCATTCACAAAAATTCGCATCAATCAAAAATCAAGATTAAACCCAAGCCAAAAACGGGATAAGCAGGCCTGTGAAAAGACGCCACTTGTCAAAGCCGGGGAAAAATGAATAAAGAACTAGCGACAACAAAAAACAGTAGAATATAAACTGAAAAGAAAAACAGACTCCCTTCGCCGGTATTATCCGTATCAGGTTTCAGGGTATGATCTCAGCCGCTTATAGGCACCCCTGTCTTTCGTGTTGACCTGACAAATATAGAACATTTACCCACAAAAAATCAAAATAATTGGGCGAGGTTGTCGCTATTTAGAATCATTCAAACAAAATGATTGGTGAAATACTGGCAAAAAAGCCTATAAAGCATACTTATAGGTAAATTTGCCTATATTTGTGTTTTATAGGTAAAAACAGCTATATTTACAACTTAAGCATAAGAGCTATGCTTTTTTTTGCGAACTATTGTATATTTATAAAGCATTTCAAAACCAAAGAACCTACTAATGAAGGCCACCATTTCAGGCGACATAATATCTTCCACAGCCTTGAGCACAGAAGGGCGTGTACTGCTGGAAAAGCGATTAAATAATCTGATAAAGCTTTTGAATCAACATTTCAGTGTTTTTGCCAGAGTCATCAAAGGCGACTACCTCGAGTGCTACCTTCCCCAGCCCGAGGAGGCATTGCGCATAGCACTGCTCATAAAATGCTACATAAAATCTACCGCCATTGGCAGCCACGAAGATAAAAAGGAGATAGCCTTGTTTCGGACACATGGCATTCGCTTAGCCATTGGCGTAGGCGAAATCACACGCTTCGATGCTAAAAAGGGCGTCATGGATGGCGAAGCTATTTACTTGTCGGGCCGACTCATTAACCAACATGGCAGTACGCATAGCCAGCGCCCCGTTATCAAATCCACTCTTTTTATTGGCGCTTCCCAACCGTCCATCGTGGATGAGTTTGACCCGGTTCTGGCCTTACTCGATGTGCTTTTGGGGCAAAGTACTGCTCGCCAGTGCGAAATCATCTATTTAAAACTATTGAATTTCAACGAGGACGAAATTGCTAAGGAACTTAAAATAACCCAGGCTACCGTCAATCAGCACTCGCGCAGTGCAGGCTGGAATGCCATTGACAAAGCGGTAACGCGCTTCAGTGCAGCCATCAAAAACCTTGAAACATGACCTTCACCCAGCTACTAACACTGCAGATTTTGGCCCATTTGCTGGCCGACTACTTTTTTCAGACCGACAAGTGGGTCGAAAGCAAAAACAGCACAGGTATCAAGAGCCGCTACTTTTTAATGCATCTGGGCATCGTCTTTATCACCTCCTGGCTGCTGTCCTTTCAGTGGTTGTTTGTAATAGGCGCGGGTATTATTACACTGCTTCATACCCTACTCGACTTCCTAAAGAGCAAGCTTCACAATGTGGCTCCGGTCAGACGCTATCTCTTTTTTACCGATCAGTCCATGCATTTGGTCGTTATTGTAGGTGTTGTATGGTGGTACAATAACACTTTTGCTCCCAACAGTTGGATCGTCAATTGGCCATTTTCCGAAAGAACCCTCGTTGTAGCCACGGCCTTTCTTTTTTGTACCAAACCGGCCAACATTATCATTCGGGAGATATTTAAGTTTTACGCTATCAGCATTCCAAGAACCAGTGATACGCCGCAGGAGCTGCCCAATGCGGGACAATTGATTGGCAACATAGAACGGTTGCTGACATTGACCTTCATGCTGATTGGACAATTCGAGGCTGTGGGACTGCTCATTGCAGCCAAATCGATACTCCGCTTTGGCGAAAAGGACAACTTAAAGTCGGAATATGTAGTCATTGGCACCTTGCTGAGTTTTGGCATAGCCATTTTTACTGGCGTAATACTGATGTTCTATTAATTACTGACAATTAACAGTTATGGATTTCAGGCATTACCAAAGCATTACCATCAATGGAGAACTTTACACAAAAGAGACCCTTGACCAGATTCCTGATTATGACAAGGACTCTCTCAAGCGCTTTCTTCAGGAATGGATGAATGACCATCCAGAAATCACTGTCCATACCTCAGGCTCCACAGGAGCACCTAAGTCCATCCCAGTCGCCAAAAACGCCATGCTGGCCTCCGCTCACCGCACCCTCCGCTTCTTTGAGTTGAAGCCAGGGATGACCGCCCTGCTTTGTCTCCCCACTTCCTTCATCGCCGGAAAAATGATGGTGGTCAGAGCCCTCTTCGGCCATCTCAAGCTCATCACCTCCCCACCATCCGGCCATCCCTTGCAAGGACTCTCCACCCACATTGATTTGGCCGCCTTCACCCCCATGCAATTATTAAACGAGCTGAAAGCCACTCACCCAAAGCTTCACCATCTAAAAAATGCCCTCATCGGCGGCGGAAAGGTGGATGCTCAACTGGACCGTATGCTGCAAAGTCAGCCCTTTGCCGCTTATGAAACCTATGGCATGACTGAGACCCTGTCGCACATAGCACTCAGACGCATCAATGGCCTGGGCAGACAAAGCGCCTTTGTGCCGCTGGAAAATGTAAGCATCCAAACAGATACAAGAGGCTGCCTCACCCTTGATGCAGTGGGCATCACCGACAGCACCATTATCACCAATGACCTCGCCAAGATACAGCAAGATGGCACCTTTATCATTTTAGGGCGCGCCGACCATGTCATCAACAGCGGAGGAATAAAAATTTCACCTGAAATTCTGGAAGATAAAATTCGGCACTTAGTAACAGTCCCCTTTATCATTTCGGCCATTAGCCACCAAATACTTGGGCAGCAAGTGGTGCTAGTAACTGAAGGAGAACCGGCTCAAGGCGATACACTTCTCAGCCGAATAAAAGTCCTGCTGCCAAAATTCCAGTATCCCAAACACCTTTACCTAATACCTCACTTCCCAACCACAGAATCTGGGAAAATTAAAAGGCACGCCCTTTCACTGGCCTTAAAAAAAATGCATCCCACATACAGTTGCCATTAAAGGTCACTAATGGTCGCTTTAAGTGACTCATTCCAGGTCAGGAAAAAAGTTACTGGGTGTTTTGCCCTTCCTGAGTTCAGGCAGCAGTTCATCCCTCACCCAACTAAAATTGGGCGCCTCCTGCAACAATTGCAGATACAGTTTTTCTGCCCGGGCTTTATCACCTGCTCCTGCATAGGCCTGTGCCAACCAAGCACCCACGTTGTAGTACATCCAGTGCTCGCGCTCGAAGCTTTTATAATACTCAAAAGCCTTTTCGTAGGCACCGATGGCCAGGTGCTTATCACCCCCAACAAAAGAAGGCCTGAAATACAAAGAATTGGCCTGCTCCACCAATGGCAACCCTTTACCAGCGCTCAACTGCAAGGCTCTTTCCAATTTACTGGTATGCGAATGACCCAAAAAAGGCGCCCGCCAAGGCTGCAAAGCAATTCGATAAGCCACTAATGCAGCTGAAAAGGCATACAGTTCGCCATCATTAGGACGACGGGCTAAAGCCCTTTCAATACGCGCTTCAAAATGGGGTATTTCAGCTTTGGCTTCCTCCTTCCTGCCACTACCAATATAGTTCCCGATCAACCCATACTCGGCAAATAACAACACCCGTTCTGTAGCAGCATCCAGTCGGGTTGCTCGCAAACTGTCAACCGCCTGTTTCCATGCCACCATATCCCCCTTAAGGTAGAAATGAATGAATTGCCTATTCAACGAAGCGGCATTATTGCCCCAAAGGGAACAAGCCGTTATCCAGAAAATCAATAGCCAACGGTATCTCATCATGGTCAATTATCAGTGTTCAGTTATCAGTGTTCAGTTATCAATAAGCAGTTATCAGTAAAAAGTTGAGGGTTTATTTTTGACTGATCATTGTTGACTGATTACTGCTCATTGGCTCTGAATAAATACGCCCTTTCCAGGTAATCTGCTTACCATTATTTAAATTGCTAATGGCCATCCTTGTCATGTTCCACAAGTGGGCAAAAAGCAAAAACAAGGCCAACTTTATTGGTTGGCGGCTGATACGGGCCACCCCCGCTTTCATGACTAAAACAAGCAGTATTGAGAAGGCAAGCAACCACCAATGTCCCGCCAGTACAAAGAAAGGCATCCGAATCCAGGCTATGAGCACAAACAAGGTCATCCACATGCGATGACCACCAAAAAAGTGGTGCATGTTGCGCGCAAATCCCTGAATGGCCTCCTCTCTGCTTGCATACATCCGGCACAACACATCCTCATTACCAGTTAACACAGCTATGGACTGTTTCTGAACCTTCATGGTCCTGGCAATAACAATATCCTCCACATTTTGGTTCCATACCTGTCGGTGCCATTCATGCCGACGATAACCAGCAGCCTCGAAAAGCATAAACTGACCGTTGGCGGCCGACAAAGAGCGAAACCAGCCCAGTCTCACCGCTAGCAAAGGCAACATACTCAATAATATCCAATTCATCACCGGCACTGTTTGCCGCTCCCCTTTGGATACCATGATTTGTTGCGGAAAGATAGACAGCAGCGACACCCGTTTTCGCAGGACATAGTCGATTGCTCTGGATAACGCATCCCTTTGCAGTCGCACATCCGCGTCCATAAACAGCAGCCAGTCGCCCGAAGCCCTTTTGGCCAGCTGGTAACAGGCAAAATTCTTGCCCATCCAACCCTGCGGCAACGCTTCACTATTAAAATACTTCATCGAAGGCCAATTCGCGGCAAAGTCTTTTAAAACCTCAACCGTGGCATCCGTGGAGTGATCATTGCAAACCAGGACTTCCAAATGGGGATATTTCAGGTTTTTTATATCGCTGAGTATAAAGGGCAGGTTATGGACTTCGTTGCGCGCAGGAATAAGAATGGAGACCAGGGGAACGGGACCATCGGAACCCTTCACCGATTTTGGAGGCAGGTGCAGCGGAGAGGACCAATTAACCAGGACCACCCCAAATCGCAGTAACAACATCGCCATGAGTCCCCAACTAATTATCACCAAAATATCCATCATCATTCTTTTTTTTGAGCTTGCAGCAATAGCGACTGCTTGTAAAATTGTTCATAAGCTTCCTGCAAATCTCCGGCAGAACAGCCTTCAACTGAAGTCGCGCCCAAATACAAGGTCAGCACTGGTTTTCTGTGCGAGAAATAATCTGGTAGTGCCACATAAAACAACACCAGTTGAAGGCCCGCTTTTTTTATAATCTGTGCCACACCATTTTTAAAAGGCAAAACGCCAGCTGAGAGAGACCCTATCTCACCCTGCGGATACATCACCACCAAATGGCCCGGTTGCTGCAGCAAGTTCGCAGCATAATTCAGCGAATGGACCATATCGCGACTGCCCGGATCAATGGAAAAGGCACCAATGCGCGTTAGAAAGCGACGGTGCTGCAACTGCGACTCCAACATCATGACATGTAGCTTTTTCTTCAAAATGCGTTTATTGAGGTAATACATCCAGAAGCCATCCCACCAACTCACATGATTACCTATCACCAAATCGCTTTGCTCATGAACTGGCCAGCTTCCGACAACATCCATCCGACTAAAATCTTTTCTTAGTAAGGAATGTAAGTACCAATTAAAAAAAACATCATACATCCAATTATGGCGAGCTTCAATCATGCTAATAAACAGTTAATTATCAAAGGGGCCCAAACGATTGCTTTGGATCTTTTTTTACAAAAAAGCACTTTATAGAAAAAGGTTCAATACCAGGAAAAAGAGCATTTGCACCCAGAATAGACGCGCAGCCACCGGCTTAACCGTTTTAATAGCCATCAGTTCCATGACACCCACAACAATCACCGCCACCACAAACCACATGAAATAATTTTGCAAGGGCACCAGCTCGTTGGCCCAGCTCCACATCCCCGTCTTCATGGCTACCGGCTCCATTATAAAATCAAACACCACCATGAGGGCAGCAGCAGAAAATGGCACCCAGCGCCTTAAAGCCTCAACGGATCGCACGATGGCTGTTGCACCATAGACCAGCACCAGCCAGTTGACCCCAATTAGCAAGGGCGTTTCAAAGAATTTAATGCCCAAGGATGGACCGTAAAAATAACTACCAAACAACATTCCGGTCTTGGTCCCTATCGCCTCAATAGCAAAGGTAAACAGCATCACCGCTAAAAATACCAGAACATGCCTCTGGTCGTACGGCCGATGAAACAGCAAAACCACATATAAATTGATCAGCACCGAAAAGGGTATCAAAGCCTCAAAAACAGGACGGGAAAAGGGAACCAAAAACCCCGCCAGCCCCACCAAATAGTATAAAATCAGAAAAAGCTTCACCTTTTTTTCGGTCAACTGCTTACTGTAAGAAACGATCCAACTCATTCTAGCTTATTTTATGGTATCAAAAAGCAATATACACAAATACGATTAATCCTGCTTTACAAAAAACCTTTGAGAGCCTCAGTTTGCATTTAATTCATAGTTTAAAAGCATCCTGGTTTGAATTAGAGTTGATCTCCACCTCAAAACTACTTTCCTTCCTCAATCAAAGCATCCACAATTTTTGCAGAGGCCAGACACAAAGGAATGCCCCCACCGGGATGCACACTTCCTCCCGTAAAGAAAAGATTTTTATACTTCCGGCTAAAGTTAGGGTGGCGCCTAAAAGCAGACAGGGGCGAGTTACTGCTATGACCATACAATGATCCGTTAACCGATCCGGTTCTGTTTTCAATATCCTGTGGCGTGATCACACGCTCTGAATCAATGAGCGGCTCGATGGTTAAATCCAGTGCACTTTTAATTTTCCGCAAAGCAATCTGGCGTGCTTTCTGCGTTTCCTCCTCCCAGTCCTGTCCCACGTTTTCTGGCGCATTGACCATCACAAACCAATTTTCGCATCCATCAGGGGCGTCCGTTTCTACGACCTTTTTACTGATAAAAATATAGACCGTTAAATCATCGGCCAGCACCTTGGTTTTGAACAGCCCGTCAAATTCCGCTTTATAGTCGGCACTAAAAAGGATATTATGGACATGCAGAGCAGACATCGTTCGCACCCCCCAATAAAAAATCAGAGCTGAAGAGGACCGCTCCCGTTTCATCAATGGCCGAAACATGCGGGCATTGGGCATAATATCCCGGTAGAATAAGGTGATATCTGTATTATTGACCACTAGGTCGGCCGGGTAAACCGAATCCATTGTTTTTACGCCTGTCACCTGACGCCCTTTTGTCAGCAAACCAGTCACTTCTGTATTAAAAAAGAACCGAACCCCCACCTCATCAGCCAGCTTCTTTAAAGCTAGGATAATCCCGAAAAGACCATTCTCAGGAAAATAGGCGCCTGTGTTATGTTCCAGATGCGCAATCATATTGAGAGTCGCCGGTGCCCTGTATGGATCGCTGCCATTGTAGGTGGCATACCTGTCGAACAGCTGAACCAGTCGACTATCACCAAAACACCTGACATTTCGTTGATGCATGGAAGTAAAAGCATCCATGTGGGGCAGCGCACGCATGCCCTTTCGTCCGGCTTCACTGGTATAGGTCGATGGTTTATGCAAAGACCTAAACAGAAAAACCTCGGCCGCATGATCGTATAAAAAGGACTGCTTTTCAAGGTATTGCACCACCTTTTCCCGCTTCACACCCGTCTTTTCCACTTCATCCAAAAACCACGCCTTATCGCTCCATGCCTTCAGGTTTAACCCGTCCGGGAAAAAATAATTGCAAGACATGGGCAGCGTCATCACCTTCAAATAGTCGTCCCGCTTTTTTCCAAACAATTCAAACAGTTCATCCACCAAATAAGGAAGCGTAAACAACGAAGGCCCCATGTCAAACCGGTAGCCTGCTTCATTAAACTGAGCCACCTTTCCTCCGGGCGCTCCCGACTTTTCAAGTACGGTCACACTGTAGCCCTTGGCAGTCAAACGCAAGGCTGAAGCCAATCCCCCAATTCCACTACCAATCACACAAGCTACTAATTTCTCCATCTCTTACTAATATTATAGTTCAATGATCTATTAACCTAACGATCTATTGTAATATGCGTTTAAAAAAAAATGAAATTGTTTAATCTTTTTTTAGTTTTTATTAAACAAACATAGCGACTAAATGGTTTAATGTACGCTAAATATAAGCCCATTATTGGTAAGTAATCCATAACTTGCTGTAACAAAAACAATATATGAACCCAAAGAAAGTACTCATCGTTGGCTCAGGACTCGGAGGTCTCACCACCGCATTGCGGCTGGCCACCAAAGGTTTTGAGGTAAGCATTCTGGAAAAACACCACCAGGCTGGCGGTCGCTTAAACCTCCTGGAAAAAGACGGGTTTAAGTTTGACCTGGGGCCCACTTTTTTCAGCATGAGCTATGAGTTTGATGAGCTGGTAAAAAGTACCGGCATTGCCTATCCCTTTGAGTTCATTGAGCTGGAGCCCCTTTTTACCGTAAATATAGATGGTATTGAAAAGACCTTTACTATTTACAAAGACCTGGAAAAGCTCGCCGCCCAATTCGAAGGCATAGAGCCCCATTTCAGGGAAAAGATGGAAAAGCATCTGGACAAGACAGAGACGCTTTACAACGACACCATCAACCGCATTATTCACCGCAACTTTAACTCCTTTCCCGAATATCTGTTACAGCTGACCAGAGTGCCTTTGAAACATGGGCCGCTCATCTTCAAATCCATGTGGAAAGAGCTGTGCGAGAGTTTCGAGTCCAAAGAAGCACGCATGATTTTTTCCTTAGTCGGATTTTTTCTGGGTGCCACGCCCTTTGACACCCCCGCCATCTTCTCGCTGCTCAACTACATTGAAATGCGGCACGATGGCTATCACAATGTGAAAGGCGGCATGTACCAGATCGTTGTCGGCTTGCTCAAAGAGCTGAAAGAAAAGGGCGTCACCATTCACTACAACACGGAGATCACCTCGGCCACGGAAGTCAATGGGCAGTTGAAATCTCTGACCGACAGTCAGGGCCGTGAATGGACCTCCGATTATTTCGTCATCAATGCAGACGCAGCCTGGTTTAGAGGCGCCATTTTCAACCGGCCCAAATTCAGTCCCAAAAAGCTGGATAAGTTGAAATGGACCATGGCCCCTCTAACCGTCTATCTGGGGATTAAAGGAAAACTTGACAATCTGCAACATCATAACTATTTTTTAGGGAGCAATTTTGATGAATACGCCAAAGGCGTATTCAAGAACCAGGTATCCTTTCAGAAGCCTTATTACTATGTGAATGTGCCCTCCAAAAACAATCCCGACTCAGCCCCTGAGGGACATGAAAGTCTTTACATCTTATGCCCCTCGCCTGATTTGCGGTTTAAACCCGACTGGAGCGACCGGGAAGCCATCGTCCAGAATATTATTGACGACCTGTCGCAACGCAGCGGATATAAGCTCAATGAAATGATTGTGAGCAAGACCATCCTGTCGCCCGAGCATTGGGGGGAGATGTTTAATTTATATAAAGGCAGCGGATTGGGATTGGCGCACGACATGAACCAGATTGGCTGGTTTAGACCAGCCAACAAGGATGAAAAGTTGAACAATGTTTATTACGTAGGGGCCTCAACCATACCCGGCACTGGTCTGCCCATGACCGTTATCAGTGGCAAACTGACGACAGAGCGATTATTAAGTGATTTGAAAAGCTTGTAACACATTAACTGATTCACCATGGACAACTACCGTAAAAACAACCTCAGGTGCAGCATCAATACGACCCGCATTTATAGCACATCCTTTTCGCTGGGGGTACGGCTGCTCGACAAGCAATACCGCGACCATATTTACAGCATTTATGGTTTTGTGCGTTATGCCGACGAAATAGTGGATACCTTTTTGGAGCATGACCGGGCCACCTTGCTCGATGAGTTTCGTGTCGATGCCTGGAAGGCCATTGAGCGGGGCATCAGTCTCAACCCAATTCTCGACAGTTTTCAGCACACCGTGAACGAGTGCCACATTGACCATGCCCTGATCGAAGCCTTTTTGAACAGCATGGAAATGGACCTGCACTATCAAAAGTACAGCAAAAAAGAGCTGGAAAAATACATTTATGGCTCGGCCGAGGTGGTGGGCCTAATGTGCCTGCGCGTATTTTATGTGAATGATGACAAAGCTTTTGAGGAGCTGAAATACCCGGCGCAAAAGCTGGGACAAGCCTTCCAAAAAGTCAACTTCCTGCGCGATGCGCAGGATGACTACCAAAACAAAGGGCGCGTCTATTTCAAAAACATTGATTTCTCCAACTTCACCCCTGAAGCCAAGCGACGCATTGAAGCGGAGATACAGGCGGATTTTGACGAAGCCTTTAAGGGTATCGTCCGACTTAAATCACAGGTTCGTTTAGGCGTTTATCTGGCCTATCGCTATTACCTGAATCTCTTTTTCAAGATCAAATACGCTAAACCGGAAGCCATACTCAAGCAACGCTACCGCGTTTCCAATCCCCAAAAGGGTGTGCTGATGTTCAAAGCCTCGGTTCGCAATGCCATGGGCTTGTTCTAAAATAAGTAATTCAGTCCCACATAAAAGCCGGAGTCGCCGTCCTGACGGTCAACGGCACGACCGTAATCGACGGCAATGATAAAATTGCGGTTCATGGCGATGCGCAGTCCCAGTCCGTAACTTAGGTGCAGCGCTTCCGAGCCAAAGTCGAAGTAGTCATCGGGGTTCTCAGTCATGAGTGGTAATCGGTCCTCTCCTTCAATGAGCGCCGTGGACCGTCCCGCATCCAAAAAAGTGTTCACCCCCATGTAAAAGGACTGTTTGATAAAATTGAAATAGAGCGCCTTCCAACGCAGTTCTAAATTCCCAAACAGCATCCCATCACCCACCACGCGGTTGCGCTTGATGCCGCGCAGACTACGGACACCGCCCAGTCCGGTCGATGTAGCACCCGTCATTACCGTGGTAATCACCTGCGACTGGTAATAAAAGGGCACTTGGCCCCAAAGCGTCTGCTGCCAGCCCAGTCGGTAAGCCAGCGAAAGATCCTCCGGAATCAAAGTAAAATATTGCCGATGGGTAATGGCCAATTTGCCAAACCCACTTTCAGCCCCCAGGAACTCAGGAGCAGCCACCAGCACGGCCTCAGTCCACACCCCCTTCATGGGATTAGGCCGGTTATCACGTGTATCGAAACTAAAGCCACCTTTCAATTCAGGGATGAAACCGCCGTCGGCTTCGTCGGGCGAAATCAGTCCCCATTCAATGTACTTTTCATATAAACCAGGTTGTTCCTCCACCGAAGGCAAAAGATCCGCTTCGTCCTTTCCCTTATTCATACGATCTACATCTACAGAGCCAATATCGAAATTCAGCAGATTAAGCCCGGCAATCCAACCCCAGCCATTCTCCCCAATGGCGCCCTGCAAGTCCGTCTTAAAACGGAACAGATTGTGGGCCATTTTATAAAATAGGCGGCTGCGGTAATCGGCCGAAGTCTCGTCCTCCCAATCCCTATTGTAAACTGCTTCATAACCGTTAAAACCATAAAAATCGTAGGACTGCTCCGGCATATAGGTCAGATCGGTCGTCACCCGCAAGCCCTCCATCAAGCGATCCGAATCATAGTAAAAGCGGAAGAGGCCACTGCCCTTAGTGTAACGAGAAATTTCAAAATACAGCGAGTGATCGTATAGCGGGTAGCGACTACCATCACCGTACTGGAAAAGGTTAACCAGTCCACCATACTGAAAACCCAAATCGGCATCGAAGGAAACAGCCGGCAAAACCCCGAAATTCCAGCCTGTTTTAACGTCGGCTTTAGCATGGTCCTGCGCCAGCAGAGCTAGGGTAGGCAGCAAAAACAGCAAGACAAAAGCAGCATATAACTTCCACCTGCGAATCAAATATTTCATCGTCTCAAATTATTTCAAATTTCAAACGAAGGTACAAATTTCTCTTAGGGTTTGTAATGTTTTATATCCAAGGCCTACATGACCAATTATTCTGGATCCCACCAAAGACCTTTAAATCCTCAATAGCCAAACGATCGTCGAGGTGGCTGCCAAAATGGGCCCTGACAATTTTAAAATCCTCATCAATAAGGAAGTCGGCTGGCATAAGGTTCAGACTGGCATCCTTATCATCAGGTAAGTC
>DHVH01000059.1 GCA_002412555.1 Marinilabiliaceae bacterium UBA5213
TGTCCATGGTGGCCATGGCCAGACCAGCTCCGTTAACCATGCAACCCACATTGCCATCCAGCTTCACAAAATTCAGATTGTGCCTTCCTGCTTCCACTTCAGAAGGTGCCTCCTCCGACAAATCGCGCATGGCTTCAATCTTTGGATGGCGAAACAAGGCATTGTCGTCAATATTGACTTTGGCGTCGACGGCTAAAATTTTTTCATCGGTGGTCTTAAGCACCGGGTTAATCTCAAACATGGAAGCGTCAACTGCCAAATAGGAGGCATACAGGCGCTCGACAAAACGCACCAATTCTTTAGCTACAGAACCTGACAAGCCCAGGTTATGAGCAATGCGTTTTCCCTGAAAAGGCAAAAGACCAAACGCCGGATCAATGTCCTCCCGATAAATCCGATCAGGACGGGTAGCTGCCACTTCTTCTATATCCACCCCACCATCGGGTGAATAAACAACTACGTTGCGACCAGTGGTACGGTTAAGCAAAATACTCATGTAATACTCTTCTTTGCTGGTAGGTCCTGGATAATAAACATCCTGAGCGATTAAAACTTTATGGACGTTCTTGCCCTCCGGACCGGTTTGATGGGTTACCAGGTTCATGCCTATCATTTTCTCTGTGATGGACTTTACCTCATCCAGGCTTTTGGCCAACTTTACGCCCCCCCCTTTTCCTCGTCCACCAGCATGAATCTGCGCTTTTACAACCCACCAGTGGGTATCGGTCTTTGCCTGCAAGGTTTTGGCGGCTGCCACTGCTTCACCGGGTGTCGATGCAACAATCCCTTCCTGAATGGGCACACCATTTTCTTTTAAAATACCCTTGGCCTGATACTCATGAATGTTCATATACTTATATTTTTATTGAGACAAAGCTACCTTCTGTTGTGTTTTCGGTTTAAGTTACACAATAATCTGTCTCTGTTAAACAATTAATCTTTCTATTTTTGCACAACATACCATTTATATGCGCAAACTACGAATTACTGAATTAAACAGATTAAGCCCCGAAGAGTTTAAAAAATCTGAAAAACATAGCGTAATCGCCGTGCTCGACAATGTGAGAAGTCTCCACAACGTAGGCAGCGTATTTCGCACGGCTGATGCCTTCAGCCTGCAAAGCGTAATGCTTTGCGGCATAACAGCCACCCCGCCACACAACGAAATACACAAAACGGCGTTGGGTGCAGAGGAATCGGTTGACTGGCAATACTTTGAAAGCACCATAGAGGCTGTTCATGCGCTTAAAAATCGGGGCTACACCATTGTAGGGATAGAACAGGTTGATAAAAGCATACAACTGACAGACTTTACCCCTTTGCCCAATGCCTCCTACGCCTTTATTTTTGGCAATGAGGTGAAAGGCGTTCAGCAAAGTGTGATCGACCTGTGCGATTTCTGCATCGAAATTCCCCAATATGGTACAAAACATTCCCTGAATGTTTCCGTTTCTGCTGGCATTGTCCTATGGGAGACCATTCGCAACTACATCTAAAAAGCGATTGAAGTCTGAAATACAACCATTCATCAACATTTCAATTACTTCTATTAAATGGGGATTGACTTTCAGCATTTCAACCATTAATTTTCGGACAAAATTAGAATACATCTAAAAAAATCAACCATGAGAAACATTCTATTGTCCACCATCCTTATTATTCTTTTGTCTGCCGTTAGTGCTGTACCCACCAATGCCCAAAGCTTAATGGAACGTATGGCTAAAAAGGCCGCAGAAAAACTGGAACAAAAAACAGAAGACCGAATTGACCGTAAAGTTGACCAAAGCATTGACAAGGGGCTCGACAACATAGAGGAATCAGCTTCCGCTAATCAGACTGACCCCCAGGCAGCCAATAAAAACTCCGATGCGGCCAGCCAAAAACGCATGGAAAATTTCTTGGGCAAGTTGGGTATATCATCTGAACCGGTTAAATACGCCGACGCCTACACTTTTAATGCCTCCATGCGCATCAATATCAAGACCTTCGGTAAAAACGGAAAACTGAAGAGCGATGGTGAGATGGTGTCTTACCTGTCGGACAACAACAAATACATGGCCTACGAGTTTGTATCGGGTGACATCAATGTGGACAATGCGCCCAAAAACAAAGGGATATTCATCCTTGATTACGCCAACCAGGCTACCTTGATTCTCTCCGAGGATAACCATAAAAAAACCGGCGTGGCTTATGGTCTTACCGACGGTTTTGAAGATGGCACCTACGGTGAAGAAGTTTATGCGGACACTGAAGCCAGTGCAGAAGATGTGGATTGGGATTACACCGCTTCCAAACTCAAAAAAACAGGTCGCACAAAAAACATTCTGGGCTACAAATGTGAAGAGTACGAGTTCTCTGATGAAGAATCCAAAGGTGCCGTGTGGATTACCAAAGACTATAAAGCCGCGCGCTCTACTGCCGTACCTTCTATGTTCAACTGGACTGCGCTAACGTATGGCCAGACCTCCGGTTTTTTAATGGCCAGTGAATCGACCGACCTTAAATCAGGTGAAAAATCCACCATGGAAGTCACTGAAATCAACAACAATAGAAACACCTCCTTCAACACGCAACAGTACGAAATCACCAATCTGGGCTCCATAGGGATGGCGGAGAATTAATTCCACCCATCCAGTTTACACTTGCTTAACCAATCACAAAAAACTCCACTGCGTCCCTACGCTTTGGAGTTTTGTATTTTTAACAATCCAGAGGCAAAGGTTTATTGCGAAAATTATCAATTTTCCCTTAACTTACACCAACCTTGCTTCAACCTGATCTACTGACGGCATAATCCTTCAATTCAAAAAACAACAGGCTAAACCACTACACTTTTTTTATGGAGAATCATCACTCAAAAATAATTGAACAACCGGCGTACATTAAATTAACAGCCATTTTACTGGGAATTGTGTTGTTCGTGTTTGTCATGAAAGAGGCTAAATCCATTCTGGTGCCCATTTTAATCGCCGGTTTTCTGGCCGTTTTAATAAGTCCGTTTACTTCATGGCTCGAAAAAAAAGGCATTCCTGAGGCTTTGGCATCAGGCATCAGCCTCATTTCCTTACTGGCACTGATTTCCGGTATTATTTACTTCTTTTACAATCAGATTTTGAATTTCTCGGGCGACCTGGAAGGGCTGGAAGCACGCTTTGGGGAATTAGTGGTCGGCATCAACAATTTCACCGCTGAGCATTTCGATGGCGTGGTACCCATTTCGATGGACAATGTGAAGGAGGTGCTTTTTCAGCAGATCTATGACAATATGAACGTGCTGACACAGGGCCTTCTGGCTACTGCGGGCACGCTGACCATGGTCTTTATTATTCCTGTTTACATTTTTCTGTTTACCTACTACCGGGGATTTATCATTGAGTTCTTCAAAAAAGTATTTGCGAAAGAACATGAAGTGAAGGTGGGCCATGCGATATCTAAAATCAAAGAGGTCGTTCAAAAATACATCAAAGGGGCCTTTATCGTTATTTGTATTTTGGCAGTGCTCAACACTATTGCCTTATACAGCCTGGGCATTAAGCATGCCTTACTGTTTGCAGTATTTGCAGCCATGCTCAACGTCATTCCCTATCTTGGGCCGTTTCTGGGGGCGGTTTTCCCCATTGCTTTTGCCTTGCTGACGAAAGATTCTCTTTGGTATCCCTTTGGCGTATTTCTGGCCTTCTACGTGATTCAGCTGTTCGAAAGCAATTTGTTTACTCCCAGAATTGTGGGCGGCCAGGTGTCCATGAACCCTCTGATGACCATCATTGCTCTGTTTATTGGGAACTTTATTTGGGGATTGGCCGGAATGATTCTGTTCATTCCCGGTATGGCCATTCTGAAAGTTATTTTTGACGAGGTGGAAGGCATGGAAGCCTATGGCTTCCTGCTGGGCTCTGTTGAATCCAAAAACAAAACAAAACTTCCCAAGGCAAAAATCGTCATTGATAAGGTGCAAAAAGTGTTTAGTCCAAAAAATAGCCGACAATGAACCTTCCCTTCGAAAGTTTGTTAGAAAAGCATGACAAAAAACAAATTACAGACAGATGGAAAAATATGATATTTTAGTGATCGGAAGCGGTCCTGGCGGATATGTAACCGCTATCAGAGCCTCGCAATTGGGCATGAAGGTGGCCATTGTTGAAAAGGCTGAACTGGGCGGTGTATGTCTCAACTGGGGTTGTATTCCTACCAAATCTTTGCTCAAAAGCGCACAGGTTTTTGACTACCTCAACCACGCGGCCGATTACGGAGTCACCATTGAGGGTTCTGCCAAAGCCGATTTCGACGCCATGGTCAAACGCAGTCGCGGCGTCGCCGATGGCATGAGCAAGGGCGTGCAATTCCTACTCAAGAAAAACAAAATTACCGTTATTCAGGGCACTGCTAAGCTAACCAAAGACCGCAAAGTGGAGGTCACCTCCAACGATAATAAAAAAGAAACTTACGAAGCAAAAAATATAATATTGGCCACCGGCGCCAGTAGTCGCCAATTGCCCAATCTGCCTCAAGATGGCAAAAAAGTAATTGGCTACCGTCAGGCTTTGGTGCTCGACAAGCAGCCTCAATCAATGGTGGTGGTTGGTTCTGGTGCCATTGGCAGTGAATTCGCCTATTTCTACAACACCATTGGAACCCAGGTGACCCTGGTTGAGTTTTTGGACAATGTGGTGCCTGTGGAAGATGAAGAGGTGTCCAAACAGCTGGCCCGCTCCTTCAAAAAGGACGGCATTGACGTCCGCACCAGTTCAGAAGTAACCTCTGTGGATACTTCCGGCAAAAAAGTTAAAGTGACCATCAAAGATAAAAAAGGCAAGGAAGAGGTCGTAGAGACCGACATTGTGCTTTCGGCCGTTGGCATTGCGCCCAACATTGAAGGCATTGGTCTTGAAGAGGCTGGTATTAAAATTGAAAACGGTCGTGTTAAGGTAGATGAATTTTACAAAACCTCAGTAGATGGCGTATATGCCATTGGTGATATTGTTCCGGGACAGGCACTGGCGCACGTGGCTTCAGCGGAGGGAATTATTTGCGTGGAGAAAATTGCCGGCCATAATCCTGAACCAATGAATTACAACAACATTCCGGGCTGTACTTATACCGGCCCCGAAATTGCATCGGTGGGCATGACTGAAAAGGCAGCCAAGGAGGCAGGCTACGAGCTCAAAGTGGGTAAATTTCCTTTCTCAGCATCAGGTAAGGCCAGTGCGGCGGGACATAAAGACGGCTTTGTCAAGTTGATTTTCGATGCCAAGTATGGTGAATTGCTTGGCGCTCACATGATTGGCGCCAATGTAACGGAGATGATTGCTGAACTGGTTACAGCCCGTAAACTGGAAACCACCGGTCATGAACTCATCAAATCCGTTCATCCTCACCCTACCATGTCCGAAGCAGTGATGGAAGCCGCCGCCGCGGCGTATGGAGAGGTGATACACATCTAGTACAATTGAAGATTAGAGCAATATACATAACCAAGAAAAAGAGCCGGCGATGCCGGCTTTTTTTTATTTCCTATAGCCTGAAAACAAAATATTATTACAAGATCATCGTTTTTCCTCTAGTGTGTCATCAATTAGGGATGTGTTCACTATATTTACGATACTTTTCATCGGCCTCAACTTGAACAAACATAACCATATGAATCGGATAGGTTCCATCGTAGCTACACTTATCATCACCGCATCCTTGATGTTTATTACCGGATGCTCGGGTACCGGCAGATTAGGGAAAGCCAAGAAAACCTACGATGTAGGCGAATATGCACGCGCCATTAGCGCGCTTGAAAAAGCTTATCGCCGCGAAAAGAACCGGTATTACCGCGGTGAGGCATCTTTTTATCTGGCTGAAAGCTACCGCCTTACCAATCAGCCCAGAAGAGCCGCTGCAGCCTATGGCAGAGCCATCCGGTTTGGCTATACCGACCGCACCGCCAAACTGCAGCAGGCGCGCCAATTGCTAAAAAATGGCGATTATGAGGAGGCAATGCTGCTGTTTGAAGAATATTTAGCGGAAGTGGCTGGTGACCAATTGGCCTACAATGGGCGTGCTTCTGCTCGTCTGGCTATGAACCCGCCAGAGCCCAAAAGATATCAAATTGAAGCCATCCGAAAACACAACTCCCGTAACAGTGATTATGCGCCCTTCATCGCACCAGATGACCCTTCTCAAGTTTATTTCTCATCCATGCGCAATACAGGAAAAAAAAGGCGCCAACTTAATAAAATTACCGGACAGGGAACCTCCACCATTTTTAGTTCCATACAGGATTCGAGGGGCGACTGGCAAGATCCAGAATTATTTCTCGACCAGGAAATGGATGGTTCCTTCGAAGATGGCACCATATCCATGACAGAAGATGGTCGCGATGCCTATTTCACCAGAACCCGCTATGATAAAACAGAACCCATGGGAGCGGAGATTTGGACCGTCAAACGGGTAGGTGGCCGCTGGTCGGAGCCGGTGGAAGTGGATCTGGGCGCCGACACCCTTATCTTTGCCCATCCGGCTATTTCCAGAGATGGCGCAACGCTTTATTTTGCCTCTGATATGCCGGGTGGTTTTGGAGGTAAAGACATCTGGAAGGTGGAACGAATAGGTGACGAATGGGGCACGCCGGTTAACCTGGGGATGGACATCAATACAGCCGGTGACGAGATGTTTCCCTACCTACGTGAAGATGGCACGCTCTATTTCAGCTCTGACGGACTGGTGGGTTATGGCGGTCTGGATATCTTTAGGGCCGAACCATTGGAAGAAAATCGCTGGAAAGTAACCAATATGGGGCGGCCCATCAATTCCAATGCCGACGATTTGGGCATTACTTTTTTCCGCAACCGCGAGTCGGGCTTTTTCTCCAGTTCCAGAGACAATCCCAGAGGCTACGAAAACATCTTTTCCTTTGTCATGCCGGTAATTCAACCCGTTGTGGCAGGTAACATACGCACTGAAAACGGGGAGGACCTGCCACGTAATACCACCGTCAGGGTGGTAGGCACTGATGGTACCAATATGCAAATAAAGGTTGAGCCAGCAGGCACTTTCAACCTTCTACTGGAACCGGGCAATGAATATACCATGCTGGTTTCATCTCCAGGTTATTTCAATCACAGAGAAAGGATGAGTACCAAAGGTCTTACCGAAAGCCGGCAGTTCAACATCCAGGTGGCCCTCAAGAGTGCTGAGCGCCCCATGATATTCAACAATCTGCAATTCGATGCCGGCGCTTATAATCTAAAGCCTCAGGCGCAAACGGAACTGGATAAAATAGTATCCCTGCTCAATGATAACCCCACCATCAGTCTGCAGATATCTGCGCACACCGACGGTCAAGGCGATGAAACGGATTTGATCATTCTATCCCAACAAAGAGCCGAAGCAGTGCTCAATTATCTGACAGAAAAAGGAGTGCCTAAGGAACGTCTAACCTCCAGAGGATACGGGGGTGCGCAGCCTGCAATAGCGGATGCCAATTTAGCCCGCCAACACCTCTTTCTGCGTGAAAATGATGAACTGAGCCAACCCTTTATTCAGCGTCTGAACCGGGGCGACCAGACTACGGCTCGCCAACTGAACAACAGGGTAGAATTTAGCATTATACGCTGAGGAGGGTTGATGATACCAAAAGATTGTATTACTTTTGCGCACTGTAAATTTGTACCAAAACGACCATTGTGAGTAGCGATTCCCGATACAACAGACGAGGTGTTTCTGCATCCAAAGAAGATGTGCATCAGGCCATTAAGAACATTGACAAAGGCTTATATCCCAAGGCCTTTTGCAAAATCGTGCCTGACATTCTGGCTGGTGATGAGGCCTATTGCAACATTATGCATGCAGACGGTGCCGGCACCAAGTCGTCACTGGCCTATATGTATTGGCGCGAAACAGGTGATCTTTCCGTTTGGAAGGGCATTGCACAAGATGCCATCATCATGAATGTGGATGACCTTTTGTGTGTGGGTGCAACGGATAACATCCTCTTGTCGTCCACCATTGGCCGCAACAAGAACCTCATACCCGGTGAAGTGGTTTCGGCCATTATCAACGGCACTGAGGAAGTGCTTCAACAATTGCGGGACAATGGTATCTCTATTTATTCAACAGGTGGTGAAACCGCTGATGTAGGTGATCTGGTGCGCACGATCATTGTGGACTCCACCGTTACCTGTCGCATGAAACGGGCAGATGTGATCTCTAACGACCGCATTGAAGCGGGCGATGTGATTGTGGGATTGGCTTCTTACGGACAAGCCACTTATGAGGACCAGTACAATGGAGGAATGGGTTCTAACGGACTGACTTCAGCCCGGCACGATGTCTTTGCCAAATATCTGGCAGAGAAGTACCCCGAGAGTTTTGATCCGGAAGTACCGGAAGACCTGATCTATTCGGGTCAACACTCCCTGACTGAAAAAATTGAGGACTTAGGCATCGATGCCGGACAACTGGTTCTTTCGCCTACACGCACTTACGGTCCGGTAATCAAACAAATTCTCGAAAAATACCGCAGCCATATCCACGGTATGGTGCACTGCTCTGGTGGTGCGCAGACCAAAGTGTTACACTTTGTCGATAAGCTCCACATCATCAAGGATAACCTGTTTGAAGTGCCACCCCTTTTCACCATGATACAGAAAGCTTCAGGCACGCCCTGGGCCGAGATGTACAAAGTGTTTAACATGGGGCATCGCATGGAAATATATGTCCAACCCGAACACGCGCAAAACATCATTGATGCGGCTTCGGCTTTCAACATAGATGCCCAAATAATTGGTCGCTGTGAACCTTCTGAAAAAGCCCGCCTGACCATCCGAAGCGGCTTTGGTGAATTTTTCTATTAGCTACTCCCCTTTCGATTGAATCAGGATGCAACCAAAAAAGGTTCGTGACCTGATTTTTGCTTACACCCATAATATTTTTGAGATTCTCACAACAATAAAAATACTGCAATGTCATTAAATAGTTCACTAATGGATAAGCTGGAAGCTATCCGCCGACGCTTTGAAGAAATTGGCACCCAGATTAACGATCCCGAAGTTATCAGCGACACCAAACGCTATATCAAACTCAACAAGGAATACAAAGAGGTGGAAGAACTGGTGGCAGTCTCCAAAGAATACAAGAACCTGATTGAAAATCTGAACAATACCAAACTCTTGCTCAAAGAAGAGAAAGATGAGGAGATGCGTGAAATGGCACGTGCCGAATTGGATGAAATGGAAGACCGGGTGCCCGAAATGGAAGAGGAAATAAAAATTCTGCTCTTGCCTTCCGACCCTGAAGATGCAAAAAATGCGGTGGTTGAAATCCGGTCGGGAACGGGTGGCGATGAAGCCAGTATTTTTGCCGGAGATTTGTTTCGCATGTACACCAAGTTTTGCGAGAAAAAGGGTTGGAAAGTGGAAGTCACCCATACCTCTGAAGGCACCTCGGGCGGCTACAAAGACGCTGTTTTCAATGTTTCTGGCAAAGGGGTATATGGGATTCTTAAGTACGAGTCGGGCGTGCACCGCGTTCAGCGGGTACCGCAGACCGAGACACAGGGGCGTGTGCACACTTCAGCGGCTTCGGTAGCTGTGCTACCCGAAGCGGAGGAATTTGACGTGAACATTCGCACCGAAGACATCCGTAAGGATACCTACTGTTCTTCGGGCCCCGGGGGTCAGTCGGTCAACACCACCTATTCGGCCATCCGCTTAACCCATATCCCTACGGGTATTGTGGTGACCTGCCAGGATCAAAAATCCCAGCTTAAAAACCTCGATAAGGCCATGATTGAGCTGCGGACGCGTATTTACAACCTGGAATACCAAAAATACCTCGATGAGATTTCATCCAAGCGCAAGACCATGGTATCAACTGGCGACCGGTCGGCCAAAATACGCACCTACAACTATCCACAGGGGCGTGTGACCGATCACCGCATCAACTTCACCCTCTATAACCTTCCGGCCATTTTAGATGGTGATATCGAGCCCGTTATCAACAAATTGCAGATGGAAGAGAATGCTGAAAGACTTAAAGAAGCTGAAATGTAATCAGAATTGGCCCCTTATTAATTGCCATTTTGTTCGATAATAGTCCTTATCTTTATACGTAGATAGAGAACATTAGCTTATAACATAACTGACTAAATATGAACAAAGAACAGTTATTTCAACAAATCAGGAAAAAGAAGAGCTTCCTTTGTGTGGGACTGGATACGGATATTCAAAAAATCCCCCGATTCCTGCTGGATACTACAGATGCCATCTTTGCTTTCAACAAAGAAATAGTGGATGCCACCCACGATTTGGCGGTGGCTTATAAGCCCAATCTGGCCTTTTACGAGAGTCTGGGTGTGAACGGATGGAACAGTCTGGAAAAAACGGTCAACTATATCCGCTACAACTACCCCGATCTGTTCATCATTGCCGATGCCAAACGGGGAGATATAGGCAACACTTCGAGTCTCTACGCCCGGGCCTTCTTTGATTCAATGGATTTTGATGCGGTAACCGTGGCCCCATACATGGGTGAAGATTCGGTGAAACCCTTCCTGACCTATGTGGACAGATGGGTGATTTTGCTGGCACTGACCTCCAACAAGGGAGCGGACGACTTCCAATACATGACAGAGGATGGCGAGCGCTTGTTTGAAAGGGTACTAAAGTACTCGTCCGCCTGGGGCGACGAAGATAACATGATGTATGTGGTAGGTGCCACCCGCGCGGAGACGCTTAGTGATATACGCAAAATCATTCCCGACCATTTTCTTTTGGTTCCTGGGGTTGGGGCGCAAGGTGGCAGTCTGGAAGAAGTCGCCCGTTACGGCATGAACAAACAATGTGGCCTGCTGGTTAACTCCTCCCGCCAAATAATATATGCCAGTACCGGAGAAGATTTTGCAGCCAAAGCCCGCACAGCAGCTCAGGAAGTGCAAACGGAAATGGCTGCCCTCCTCGATCAATACTTGTAGCTACTGCTCACATCCTAAAACAAAAAACGGCCCTAAGGCCGTTTTTTGTTTTAATGAAGGTTTTGCTCAGAGTGAAAGCTTAACTCAGCCCCTTTTCTATAGCAGCTTCGATTGTCGAAGCGCCGGGAAAGCCAGTATGCTTCTCTATTTCCTGGCCTTCTTTGTCAAACACAATAAATGTAGGGATACCTTCTATGCCCAATTGGCTGCGCATATGCTGCATAAGGTCATCGGAAATACGGAAATGCTGCCCGCCTAATTTAGGAAGATACTCACTCCACAATCCCACAGGGGACGAGCCATCCGTAATATAAACAAACACCACATCCTTTCCTTCCATACTCTGCTTCAAGGGCTTCATAGGCGCTATAGCCGCGATGCATGGGCCGCACCAGGTTGCCCAAAAATCTACCACTACCACTTTTCCGCGGTATTGCTCCAAAATGGCTTCCAAAACTTTGTCATCCTCAACCTTTGGGGCCTCATTGATGGTAAAAATTCCTCCGGAGGCCTGCCTGGCCGACTCCACCAAAGCAAGCGTACGTGCGTTATCATCTATCAGCAATTGGCCGGTAATTGGATTGTTCAATAGTGCCAGCATTTCATCCTTACTCTGATCATCCAGAACACCTTTCTGATCAGCCTCTTCTGCAAAAAACTGAGCACAGGCCAAATCCATAATGAATGCATTTTTACGCAACACCTCAGGTGCATTTTCTTTGAAATATTCAAATCGCTCTTTAGCAGTGGCATTGTCTGTTTTCAGCTGCAGGTGCTCAAGGTTCCGGAACCTACCGACGGCCATCGCACCATGAAGGAAATAGAAACCCTTACTATCATAAAAGCCAGCCAGGGATGAATAGTAATCAGGGCCGGGCTTTTCCACCTCTATATTAAGTTCATGCAGCTTTTCACGAGGGAGGCCGCTCGCAAAGGACTTCACATAATTCATAAAGCCTTCGTACGACAATAAATACCCAAGTGCCTCCATCCGGTATTTGGATAGTAGGAGGCCCTGTAACATTTCAGAATTACCCCGCAATTGTCCCTCATCCAACCTCAGATTAATCTGCTGCTCAAAATACGCTTGGAGTTCTGCAGGGCTGAGATCTGCAACAGCCCCCAGTAGTTCAAAAAAATCGACTATTTCTGATTGATTTAGCAACATAATATCAGACGTTGACAACCCTTTTGCTTCAACCCTATAATACAGCGAATCCAAATCTTCCTTGTCGGTGCGGTAACGCGATTCAAAGCGGCTTTTCCTCTTCAAATCCACAACCACCCGGGTCTCCTCCCCTGGCACTAAAAAGATGGGCCCCACATGCTCAAGATACTGCAATTGAGGCAGGCCAGGAACTACTTCTCCGGAAAAGCGTCCCTCCTTCGAAACAGACATAGAAACCAGATTACTGCTCATAGAAAAAAGATTAACGCCGTGCATTTCCACCTCACCCCTAAAGACTTCCTCGCTGTACCCCAGAATAGTACCAGAAATCACAGCAGGTGCATCAGAAAACAACATCGCAGGTAATTCCTCATCCTGCTTGTCTGTCGCTTCAAATGCCATTTTATCCATCTGAATCTTCGAACCAGGCAAGAGATGAATGCCCCAAATCTTGAAGCAATCCTGGCAATCACTTTCAATAAAATCAATTTTGGTAACATGCTTAGGAAGCGCAGGAAAGTAAAGTTTGAAGGAAGCTTCACCACTTTCGGGCATATAAAACTCTGTGTCCAGCTCCAGACCTTCTGCATGGGTAATCAATAGGCGTTCATCGCCTCCACTCTCACGGATATAGGTTTCCGAATCTATTCTTATCCACCAATTTGGATTATAAAAAGCATCAAAATAGATAATGGTAGAGGAATCTGTGAATTCGATTTTATCAATCTCAAGGGTGGTAGTGTTCCACACCTCAAATAGGGGACGTTCAACCACATCGGGTCGTTTGGGGCTACAGCTCCAAAGCAGAGCTATCCCAATCAGGGAAAGGATTAAGTACTTCATTTTCTTTTGAGATTATGGGTTTTGTATTAAAAATTGCCTCAAGATAGTAAAAATGACCTACACTCAACCTCCTCAGCTCAGATACAGTTATTGTTTTAGCCTCAAATAATAAGCTGCCACACTGCTTGCTCAAAAAGCGAGCATCATCACATATAAAAACAAAAAACGGCCCTAAGGCCGTTTTTTGTTTTTATATGCTCCTAAGGAATGAGGCATCTTTTTATTTCACCAAACCTCGTTGCTTGAGTAAGGGCTCGATGCCTGGCTCACTGCCGCGGAAGGCTTTGTACATTTCCATGGCGTCACGTGTACCACCATTCTCCAAAATTTCTTGACGAAATTTGGTGGCGGTGGCCTGGTCAAATAGATCACCCGTCTCCACAAAGGCTTCAAAGGCATCGGCATCTAAAACACCGGCCCAAATGTAGCTATAGTAACCGGCAGAGTATCCACCTGCAAAGATATGACCAAAATGAGGACTGCCATGTCGGAAATAGATCTCATCCATCATGTTGTAGCGCTTCTGAACCTCCTTCTCGTAGTCGTTGACATCAAACGGCGCATAGGCTTCCATCGTATGGTAGTCCATATCCAACAAAGCAGAGGCTAAAAACTCAACCGTGGCAAAGCCTTGACCAAAATTGGCGCTTTCCTGAATCCTAATGATCAATTCGTCGGGAATAACTTCACCTGTCTCATAGTGCTTGGCAAACTGCTTCAACACCTCAGGGTGCTTGGCCCAGTTCTCCATTACTTGTGATGGTAATTCCACAAAGTCGCGTGGCACAGAGGTGCCCGACAAGCCATGGTAATGGGTTTTGGACAATAAGCCATGCAGGGCATGACCAAACTCATGAAAGAAGGTGGACATTTCATCAAAACTGAGCAAAGCAGGCTGATTGTCACCAGGAGCCGTAAAGTTGCACACAATGGTAATAACAGGATGTACAAACTCACCTGCCTCATTCACCTGCTGCTTGCGGTAACTGCTCATCCAGGCGCCACCACGCTTGCTGGCGCGGGGATGCATATCCATATACAGAATGCCTACGTGCGATCCATCGGCCTCCTGAACTTCCCAGGCAGTGGCTTCAGGATGGTAAACCGGCACATCATCGCGCTGTTTAAACTGCAGACCAAACAATTTATTGGAGACCATGAAAACACCGTCCCTTACATTGTTGATTTCAAAATATTGTCGGATTTCTGACTCATCGATATCATATTTGGCTTTACGGACTTTCTCGGCATAATACCGCCAATCCCAAAAAGCCAGTTCAAAGTCATGGCCTTCACTGTCAATCATTTTCTGAAGTTCGACAGCCTCTTCACGGGCGATGGGCAAGGCTGCATCCCACAGTTGCTTCAAAAAGGTTTCAACGGTCTCTACATTCCCTGCCATACGATTTTGCAAAGCAAACTGAGCAAAGTTGTCGTGTCCCAGCAACTGAGAACGCTCCAGACGTAAAGCCACTAAGCGGTTGATGATTTCCTGATTGTTGTTCTCATTAGCATTGTTACCACGTGCAATATAGGCACGTCCCATCACCTCTCTTAGCTCGCGATTCTCTGCATAAGTCAAAAAAGGCATAACGCTGGGGTTCTGAAGGGTAAACAACCATTTACCTTCAGCACTGTCGCTAGCAGCCAATTCAGCTGCGGCGGCTGTTACAGAGGCGGGCAACCCGGCCAAATCGGCTTCATTGTCTACCAACAACATAAAGTTGTTCACATCCGCCAATACGTTCTGGCCGAATTGTAGAGTCAAGACCGAAAGTTCCTGGTTGATCTCCCTGAAACGCTCCTGCTTATCGGCCGGTAATGCGGCACCATTGCGGACAAAGCCTTCATACGTCTCTTTCAAAAGCATGACCTGCTCTCCGGTTAAATCAATAGCGTCTTTCTGATTATAAACTGCCTGAATGCGCTCAAACAATTCCGCATTCAGACTGATATTATCCGAATGCGTCGACATTTTAGGAGCAACCTCCTTAGCAAGGCTTTGAATGGTATCAGAGATATTCGACGAGTTGTAGTTATAAAATACGGAGGCTACACGATTCAACAAACCTCCGCTGTAATCCAATGCCGCAATGGTATTGTCAAAATCAGGTGCGTCTGGATTGTTAATAATAGCTTCAATTTCAGCTTCCTGTTGCTTGATTCCTTCCTCAAAGGCCGGCATAAAATGGCCAACTTCTATCAACTCAAACGGGGGCACACCAAAAGGTGTTTCATAGGATGAGAAAAACGGGTTCTCCGATTTCTCTGGCCCTGTACATGACGCCATAACTACCATAGATAAAATAAATAATACAAATTTTCTCATCAGCTAAAAATATTAAGTTCTTTAATGGCCGGCTGCTTGACAACCGGGCTTTCGAAAAGTTTCTTCAATTTCCAAAAATAAGCATAGTTATCCCAATTAACTAAAACATTTATCAGTCTTAGAAGCTTTCGAATAAAAACATTCAGGCTGTTTTCTTTAAAAAACAGCCTGAACAGTTAACTTAACAAAGATGAGTTGTAGAAAGTTTATTTTCCCTTTCTCATGATGACGAAGCCAATGACAGCAACCACCGCACTAACGATGACGGGTGTCCAGTTAGCACTGCTAACAGCCACATCCACGCCAAATAAACTAAAGCTCTCAGATTGATTCAAAGCTTCAATACCGAAAAAGACCAGACCGACCAGTCCAATCACCAAAATAATAACGCCAAGTACTTTCATATGAAATAATTTATTTAAGTTAGTTATACGCCCTTCAGCATTTGTTTGTAATTGTTACCCCAATTTAATACATTGCTGACACAAATGTACTATTCAATACTCTTTTTGTTTATTCTACATTAAACCCAACCCCCATGAACGAGGATTTTCTTCACCATTTATGGCTCTACAAGTTATACCAGTCCGGCCTCCATACCACAACAAAGGGGGAGCCAATTGAATTCATTCATCCAGGCTACCACAATACCGATGCGGGGCCCGATTTCTTCAATGCAAAGGTCAAAATTGGCAATACGTTATGGGCAGGAAATATTGAAATTCACCAAAAATCATCGGATTGGTTCAAGCACGGGCATCATACCAATAAAGCCTTTAACAATGTGATTTTACATGTGGTGATCAACCACGATGCCGTGGCCACAACGGCTAATGGCACTACTGTTTCCACCTGGATCATGAACATCCCGCCCCAGCTCATCCACAATTATGAGCAACTCAAGGAAAGTCGCCACAAAATACCCTGTATCCACAAAATACATCAGGTGGACGCCTTAACTGTTAACAGCTGGTTAGAACGTATGATGGTTGAAAAACTGGAGACAAAAGTGGACTTGATTCAAAAATTACTGAAGCATTACAACAACGACTGGGATGAGGTTTTATATGTACTGCTGGTTCGGAATTTTGGGTTTGGCCTCAACGCCGATCCCTTTGAGCAAATGGCCCGTCAAACGCCATGGCGCATCATCCTTAAAAACAGTGATGAACTCTTGCGACTGGAAGCGCTGTTTATGGGACAAGCCGGGTTTTTAACCGGCTTGGTTACGGAGGATGCCTATATCCGATCCCTTCAAAAGGAATACCATCATCTCAAACAAAAATACGGCCTCACCCCCATGCCTGCCTATCACTGGAAATTCCTGCGTCTGAGGCCCTCTAATTTCCCGACCATCCGATTGATGCAGTTGGCCTCCCTCTTTCACAACCACCGCTTATCGCTCGACAAGATAATGAAAGCCAGCAACACCCAACAATTAGCTGCTATGTTGAATGTGTCGCTCAAGGACTATTGGCTCACGCACTACCGGCCTGAAGTACTTTCTCCCCAAAAAGCAAAAAGCATAGGCCGCCGATCCTGCGAACTCATTATCATCAACACGCTGGTTCCTCTGGCCTATGCCTATGGCATGCTAAGGGACAATGAAAAGCTGAAAAACCAGTCCATCCAATGGCTGGAGTCACTTGCTCCTGAAGAAAATGCCATCGTCAGGCAATGGGAGAACCATGCAGTAAAAGCCGACGCTGCCTTTCAATCTCAGGCGCTGATTCATCTCACCCAAAAATACTGTCGCCCCAAACGCTGCCTGCACTGCCGCATCGGTCACTTAATCATTGCCAGCCACCAGTCGTTCAACTGAAAGCTATTCATTATGGCACAATTTCTGCTTAAAATGCTATTAGTGGCCAGTTTTTTATAATTTTACGGGTGCTTTTTTGTAAACAAAAAGTTAAGGGCTAAAATTTTACCCCCAAAAACAAAACACCCGGCCCTCAAATACGTTATAAGTCGAGAACAAGGTAAACCAGCATTATTCACACAGAACAAGCAAAAAAATACTTTATAGATTAGAGAACATGAAACACACATGAGTCGGAATTCTCCCGATGAAACGCTCATGATCCGGAAATCGCAAACAGGCATGAAAATTTCTGGCGAGTTCCATACGACAATCAAGAAACAAATTATTTACGTATGAAAAAAATCAGTTCAATTTTAATTCTCCTTGGCTTTGTATGGGCATTAAATGCACAAAACGCCAAACCAGTACTGGACTTTGAGAAAAAAATCCACGACTTCGGTAGTATGAAGGAAGATGGTGGTGTGGTTGCCTACACATTTGAGTTCACCAACAAAGGCAACCAGCCACTGGTAATTCACAATGTGCGGGCGTCGTGCGGCTGCACTACCCCTGAGTGGACACGCACCCCCATTCAACCGGGAGGCAAAGGCACACTTAAAGCCACCTTTGATCCACGCAACCGTCCAGGCAATTTCAACAAGTCGATAACGGTGACCTCCAATGCAGAAAATGCCTCAGAAATACTAAGAATCATCGGTAGGGTAGAAGAAAAAACCAAAACAGTGGCCGACAATTACCCACGTGATTTAGGAGACATTCGCCTAAAATCCTCCCACCTTTCCTTCACCCGGGTAGAGCCCAATACGAAAAAAGAGGCTACCCTGGACCTTATCAACGTTTCTGCAAAACCGGCAACCATCTCCTTTTCAAGGGTGCCTGCGCACATCACCATTTCAGTAAAGCCTGCCACACTGGCCCCCGGAGCCGAGGGTCAGATAATTGCCACTTACGATGCCTCTAAAGTAAGCGACTGGGGCTTTGTGACCGACCAGGTATATATTGCTGTGAATGGGAAGGAACCAAAGGACAGCCGACTAAGCGTCAGTGCCACCATAGAGGAAGATTACTCGGCTTTTTCGCCACAACAGCTCGCCTCCGCCCCCGATATTCAGTTCAGGGAGACTTCCTTTGACTTTGGAGAGGTAAAGCAAGGCGAAACAGTGGAGCACACGTTTCAAGTTAGCAACGATGGCAAAAGCAATCTGGTATTGAGGAAAGTTCGTACATCCTGCGGATGTACGGCCTCCAAACCCGACAAGGAAGTCATTCAGCCAGGTGAAAGCGCTAGTATTCCGGTAAGCTTTAACACCAGAGGACGCAATGGCCGCCAAAACCAATCGATCACAGTTTACTCCAATGACCCCAAAAAAAGCACCATGCTTTTAAGAATATCGGCCACCGTTGTAACACCCTAATCGGTTAGGAGGAGTTGGGTCTTGAGCATTCACACGCCGCAATAAAATACGCTGTTAAAAGCGATTTTTATAGGATGACAGCCTTGAAAGAAAGCATCTTTCAGGGCTGGATGCTTATAAATAATCCTATTATTCTATCGCTAAAGGAAAAATTATCTCTTAACTTTGTCACTTGCTAAAGAAAACCAACTCCTATGCATTTTGGAAAAGGCCGGAAACATGTTGAAAACGACCCCTCCTTTAAAGGCCTGCAAGTAAAGAAAGGTACCGAACACCTTCCATCTCTAAATCCGGAAGCTGCCCAGCGATTCCTAAAATCGAAGCAGCCGGGTCTAACGCTGGAACAATTTGTTGATGGCATATTGGCGGGCAATATCACCATTTTGAGTCGCGCCGTTACTCTGGTCGAGAGCGCACTGCCTAAACACCAGGAACTGGCTCAGCAAATTATTATGAAGTGCCTGCCCTACGCCGGAAAATCGACCCGTGTTGGCATTACAGGTGTGCCAGGCGCTGGCAAAAGCACATTTATTGAGGCCCTTGGTACTCATTTGATTGGTCAGGGACACCGTCTGGCTGTTTTGGCCATAGACCCCAGTAGTGAGCGCACCAAAGGCAGCATTTTAGGCGATAAAACACGCATGGAGGAACTTTCCGCCATGCCCAATGCCTATATTCGCCCCTCTCCTTCTGCCGGATCATTGGGGGGAGTGGCGCGCAAAACAAGAGAGACCATTATTTTATGCGAAGCAGCCGGATTCGATACCATATTCATAGAAACGGTAGGCGTTGGCCAGAGTGAAACAGCAGTACACTCCATGGTCGATTTTTTTCTTTTGATTCTGATTGCCGGAGCGGGTGATGAGTTACAAGGCATCAAAAGAGGCATAGTAGAAATGGCCGATGGCATTGCGGTCAATAAAGCAGATGGTCAAAATATTAAAAAAGCAGAACTGGCGAGAGCCCAATACAGCAATGCCCTGCACCTTTTCCCGCCCTCCAAATCAGGCTGGATTCCGCGGGTAGAGACCTGTTCATCACTCAAATCTTCGGGCGTTACCGATGTCTGGACCATGGTTCAGGAGTACGTAACCAAAACCCGTTCCAACGGGTTTTTCGAAGACAACAGAAAAGAACAAGCTAAATACTGGATGTTTGAATCCATTCAGGAAACCCTGAAAAACAATTTCTTCCAAAACCCGACAATAAAGGGCAAAATGCCAGAGTTAAAAGAGAAAGTTAAAAACGATCAACTAAGTTCTTTTGAAGCTGCCAGAATGTTACTAGATTTGTACTTTGAGGGTTTAAAGAAATAATCCGTAAAATTTTGAAACAACAAACAACACATGAAATGAGCCACGAGTATATCCTACTCCAACTGGGGAATAGCCTTCCACTGCGCGGAACAGGTCGCCCGGTTTATCGGGAACTAGCTGGCAAGTTACATGTGACCACTGAAAAACAAATTTTAGACACATGAAAAAAATCATTTTAGGAATTGCATTGATAGGCTTAATGGCAGCCTGTTCCACCGATAATTATAAAGTATCGGGAAAATTTGAAGATGTTACCACCGGTACTGTCTATCTTAAGAAAATTGAGGCCCAGGGCCTGAGTGATGTAGACACAGCTACTGTTAAAGATGGCGCCTTTGTTTTTGAAGGCAGCGTAGAGCATTCTGAACTTCACTTGATCTATTTCGAGGAAAACCGTACCCCTATTGCCTTTTTTCTGGAAAACACCAAGACAACCATCACGGCCAGTACTGAGAAAATGGACGATGCTGTGATTAAAGGTTCCAAATTGAGCACCTTGTTTGAAACCTTCAACAAGGAAGTGCCCCACATGAAAAAAGTTGAAAACATGCGTGAAGAGTTCTTTGCAGCGCAAAGTCAAGGCGATCAGGCTACCATGGAAAGCATCATGGCAGATATGGAAGTCATTGTTGAAGAACAACAAGCCTACTATCGTAATTTTGTAAAAGAGAACAGCGACAATGTAGTAGGGGCTTTTCTGGCTTTGAACATGGCTCAGTCTCTCGATTTTGAAGAACTGGAAGAGCTTACTGCCAACCTTGAAAAAACGCTCAGCACACACCCTTACGTCATTCAGTTGAATGAAATGCTTGAACCCATCAAGGCTCAGAAAGAGGCTGAGGCAGCACTTAACGTTGGACAAGAATCACCACTATTTTCGCTGCCCGACATGGAAGGCAATGAAGTTAGTCTGGAAGCATTCAGAGGAAAATATGTATTTGTTGACTTTTGGGCTGCATGGTGTCGTCCCTGCCGCGAGGAAAACCCTGTTCTTAAAAGAGCTTACGACCGTTTTGGTGGTGAAAATTTTGAAATCGTCAGCGTTTCTTTGGATCAGACTGCCGAAGCATGGCATGCTGCAGTTGCTGAAGATGATTTAAACTGGACACTTTTACGTGACTCTGCAGGAACTGTGGCTCAAACCTATGCTGTACAGAGCATACCAAATACCTGGTTATTAGATAAAGAAGGTAAAATCATGCAAAAGCAACTCAGAGGCGAAGAACTTATTTCTGTTTTGGAAGAATTGTTGCAATAAGACGGGACTTATAAAGTATTTTCATTTAGAGGTCGTCTTTTCAGGCGACCTCTTTTTGATAAATGTCCATTTTCTTTTATAACGAAAATCATCTGCGTATTTTTGTTGCAATGAATCATAGAAAACTTTAAAAATGCCCTTATGCAAAATTTTGACAGGGACACCATTAAGAAACTGACAAAAGAGTTATATCCTGAGGTCTTAACATTCAGAAGGTGGCTACACCAAAATCCGGAGTTGTCATTTGAAGAAAACAAGACATCCAACTATATTTCCAAACTATTAAGGGCGCATGACATCCCTTTCAAAGAGGGTATTGCAGGGACAGGAATTATTGCCACTATAAAAGGCGAGTCGGGTTCGGGAAAGACCATTGCACTGAGGGCCGACCTGGATGCCTTGCCCATTATGGAGGCTACCGGACTGCCCTATGCCTCTCAAAACGGAGGCGTTATGCATGCCTGTGGCCACGATGCCCATTCTGCTTCTCTATTGGGTACCGGGATCCTGCTTAACCGACTAAAAGCGCATTGGGGAGGCACTATCCTTCTCATTTTTCAGCCTGGGGAGGAAAAATTTCCCGGTGGTGCCTCATTAATTCTTAAAGAGGGGGCGTTGGATCACCCGCGTCCGGAACTCATCATTGGCCAGCATGTATTACCCGAAATGGCCTGCGGAAACGTGGGCTTTAAAAAAGGTATGTACATGGCTTCGGGCGATGAAATCCACATGACCATTCACGGAAAGGGAGGCCATGCCGCTATGCCTCATAACCTCAACGACACAATTCTGGCTGCTGCGCAGGTCATTGTCAATCTGCAGCAAATTGTCAGCAGAATAGTGCCTGCTAACATCCCTACCGTCTTATCTTTCGGCCACATAGAAGGAAAAGGCGCTACCAATATTATTCCAGAAACAGTAACCATTGCCGGCACCTTACGTACCATGAGTGAAGAATGGCGGGCCATTATTAAAGATAAGATCCGCCACATTGCCGGATCCACCGCGTTGGCCTATGGTTGCAGGGCCGAAGTGGACATTAAGGATGGCTACCCCATGGTTTTCAACAACGAGTCGGTGACTGCCCGAGCGCAGCAACTGGCCACGGAATATTTGGGGAACGAACATGTGGAGGAGATGGAAACCAGAATGACTGCTGAAGATTTCGGGTTTTATAGTCGGGAATTTCCAGCTACCTTTTACCGTTTTGGCGTGAGCCAAAACGATGGGGAGACGGGCGATTTACACACACCGCGTTTCAACCTCAATGAAAAATCGCTGGAGACTTCCTGCGGATTAATGACTTGGATCGCCCTTAATATGCTATAGTGCTGATTAAGTGACTAATAAACAGCAAATATACCCGGTTTATAATTTAAAACCCTTACAAATTGGCCAATAAAACAGCAAATGATTTTTTTAAATAAAAAATCCCTATAATTTTGTAATATCAAATTACTAAAAACTTAAAAAAAATGGCATACGTAATTAATGATGATTGCATTGCATGCGGATCTTGCATCGACGAGTGTCCGGTTGACGCTATCAGCGAAGGTGATATTTATGTGATTGATGCTGAAGCTTGTACTGATTGCGGTGCATGTGCAGATGTTTGCCCCACTGAGGCTATCCATCCCGCATAAGCTATGAAATAAAAAACCCGTTCAAACGACGGGTTTTTTATTACCTTAAAAATAGTCTCAGCAACTAACAATTGCATCCATCAACTCATCGTGCGGCTCTGAAGGCACTTTCTCAACCAACTGAAACGAGAAAGCAATGCCCAACTTATGCGCACGCGTTAACTTAGGCAACAAACGGTCGTAATAAGCTTTTCCACGACCCAGACGGTAGCCTTCTCGATCAAAGGCCACCCCGGGCACCAATACAAGATCAATTTGATTGAACGCCTGAAAAGCGGGGCCAGTTGGCTCCAATATACCGTAAGACGGTCCCTTTGCCAGGGAGGCTTCTCCATCGAATCGACGAATTTCCAGATTATCATCTTTCACAACCGGTAGCAAAAACGTCTTTGTAGTCTGCCAGCGCCTCATTAAATCCCGTAAATCCACCTCCCCCGCTATTGGCCAGTAAGCCAAAACGGTGCGGGCCATCTTAAAGACTTCCAAACGTTCTATAGACGCTATTATTTCGCGGCTTTCATCCGCCATCTGCTGTGGCGAAGTTTGGCTCTTAAGGTCAGAAATAAGCTTTCGTAAGACCTTCTTTTCTTTTGCAACTCCCATTTTCTATCGCTTCATTAAGAATCCCTATCTACGGTTGGTAGCGGGCCAATCGAAAAAAGGCATGACCATTTTTCATTTCCATTAATTCCTTTAGGGTGGTTTCCGGGTAACGTTTCATATAGGATTCAACAATTCGGTAACCAAGATAAATACCTGTTCCCCCGGGAGACTCCTGTCCAAAGTAAAAAGTAAAGGGGCTTTTCCCGATAAAACGCTGCAGGGTCATGCGGTCGTTTGAAAATAAGTGCTTATTCTCTACTATGCTTGACCACATTCGCTTCTCATTGCTACGTGCCCAGGCCAATTGCTCCGACGAATAATCAAAAAGGGTAGTATCTGCAATATCAGGGATCAACTGTCGCACAAAATAGCGCAATTGGCCTTCGTAAATCATTTGGTTGAGTAAATCATCAATAGAATCGTTGTAGGCATATTGGGTCATGGACAAGGCCATCATCACATCCGGCACCACTTTCTCAGGAGACATCCTGCGCCGCAAATAAACCGGGATGGAAAGCCACTCGTAGAAAACGCAGTCCCTACCGAGGTATTTTTCCACGCTTACCGAAATCCATGAGGAGTCTACAACAACAGACTGGTTAAACCCGGAAATATGCAAATACACATCCGGCACTTCCTGGTCCGAAAAATAATACTTGTAGTACTTAAATGCGCTTTCCAATTCCTTTTTCAGTGGTGCCGTATCGCCAAAAACCAGACGGCAGGTATCAAGCACCTCCTGATTGGGCTCATATGCCAGGAAAAATGCCATGTTCTTATTGAAATCAGGGTCTTCCGTTGAGCCGGCAGCAATTACCCCCAAGCTATAAGCTTCCAGATACTGGCCATACCGGGCTTTGAGACTTTCAGCCTCCACTGCAAAACTGTCGGGATGAATGGCAAAAAGATCTTCATAAAAGGGAATCAATTCAAAATCCACCTCAATATGGCGCACATCAGGCACTTTGGGCCCCCGCGAACAAGCCATTGTCATCAATAAAAGGGTCACTAAAGAAATAAAAACATACTTCATATTTATCTTATTTTAAGCTTATCTGCTGCAGGAAAACTGCAATAAAAACAATCGCTTATCAACTAATTGTTTTTATAAATTTGACAACCTTGAATTAAGCCATAAGGTTGAGTCAGCAATATTAAATATATAGCAGCGTAATTGCAAGAAAAAACCAAAAAGCCGTCAGTATGAAGCCCGATAGCGTATAAACGGTGCAGATGTTCAAGGCACAAAAGCAAACCAAAGGAAATGAAGTGAAACGAAATCCCGTAAATCGGAAAAACATAAAACAGCTTCTTAAATAGTTTATATATTAAAAGTGTTTTGTTTGCTGCAAAAAAGAGCGGATTTCATTAAGTTTGTGCCCAATAGTGAAATCAGGAATAATATTTGCTGATGGAGGCTTATAAAATAATCATCCTAAAAGTCACAAAAATTTTAAACCCATGAAAAAGACGCTTCTTTATATTTTTCTATTGATCACTACTCCATTACTAATGGCTCAGAATGCCGGTGAAACCCGCTTCTCGTTCATCCTGACACCCCAGATTTCCTGGGTTAAATCGGACCATCAAGACATAGATAATAAGGGTTCCCACTTTGGCTATAATTTCGGAATAATTATGGACCGATTTTTTAGCGATAACTATGCCTTTACTACGGGATTAACCATCAACACAACGGGCGGAAAACTGGCCTATCCTTCGATAATGACAGGAGAAACGCTCAATTTTGCAGCCATGAGCCAAACCTATAAATTAAAATACATTGAAATACCCCTGGGATTAAAACTCAGGTCGGAGGACATGCACAGAACCAATATCTACGGACGCTTTGGTCTTTCGCCTCAAATAAATATCCAGGCCAAAAACAATGGCGGCAGTTCCATCAACAAAGAGGTGCGGCTGCTCGACCTGGGCTATCACCTGGGGGGCGGTATTGAATATTCTCTGGGCGGACGCAATGCCCTTATCTTAGGTGTGCTATTTAACAACGGATTCATGGACATTACGGACCACGACCATTTTGATGATAAAGCCATTTTAAACAGGTTGGTCTTTGAGTTTGGATTTATCTTTTAGTTGCCCCAAGTGGTAATACATACACCATTTTAATTCCATTTTATAGTTGTCCACATATTTTTTTTGTATTTTTGAATGTTTTAGAACAGTGTTTTAGAACACGACAAAATATGGCAACAAACAAAAAATCAACAGTCTCGGAACCAACCATCAAAGACATTTCAATAGTTTACAGCGTATTGAGTGCCGAGGAAAGGGACTATCTGGAAAAAAATCATACAGTTCTTAAATACAGGAAAAATCAGATCATCTATCAGGAAGGTGAAAGTCCCACCGGCCTGCTATGCCTTGGATCTGGTAAAGTAAAAGTATTTACAGAAGGGGTTGGTGGTCGTGACCAAATTGTGAGACTGGCAAAAGCACCCGATTTTATAGGCTACAGGGCGTTATTTGCCGGGGGCCCCCACATTGCCTCAGCGGTTGTTATTGAGGCTTGCATTATTTTTTATATCACCAGAGAAGTCATTGAGCAGCTAATGCTGCGGAATAACCGACTCTGCATGAATATCATAAAATCATTCGCTTCTGAGTTGGGGTTTACACGTTTCAGAACAGTATCACTGACCCAGAAACATATTCGCGGTCGTCTGGCAGAAAGCCTCATGTTACTAAGGGATATTTATGGTTTCGATGATGAGATAGGCACGCTCAATATTCATTTATCACGTGAAGATCTGGCCAATTTCTCTAACATGACCACTTCCAACGCCATTCGGACCTTAACCACTTTTACCAAAGAAAAGCTCATTGAAGTCGACGGTCGCGTCATCAGATTATTAGATGAAGAGAGCCTTGAAAGAATTTCTAAATTGGGCTAATAAGTCCCTCAAAGCACCAGCATTTTCCTTGTATACAAGCAGTTAAACACGAACACCAGGAGGTGCATTAGGCCTTTACTCTTTAAAATAAACACGTTTTACCCGTCGGCTGATGCTGGTCAGTATTTCATAGGGAATGGTGCCCAATTGATCAGCCATCGTACCAATAGAGGGTTTGCTCCCAAAAACGATCACCTCATCTCCCTCCGCAACATCAACTTCGGAAACATCAATCATACACATATCCATACAAATATTCCCGACTAAGGGGACCAATGTGTCCTTTACCCACATTTGTCCAACCCCATTGCTCAAGTGGCGATTGAGCCCGTCGGCATACCCAATGGGAAGCACCGCAATACGTCCACCATCCTTCACAGCTCCCCGTCGTCCATAGCCAATGGTAGCGCCCCCTTTGGCCTGTTTGATTTGTGATATATACGTTTTCAAGGTGGCAACATTTCTCAAAGCCGAATCATTTATAGCACTGATCCCATATAGTCCAATGCCCAGGCGCACCATATCAAACTGACAGCCAGGAAACCTTTCCACACCCCCGGAATTGAGGATATGCCGCATGAATGGATAGCTCAAACCTTGCTCCAGCGCTTTACATGCNNAATGGGAAAAAACGGACTGTACCAGCAATTGTGGCATCGTTTTTAGTTGTCGAACCAGTTCACTGACCTCATCCCCCAAAAAGCCCAATCGGTACATGCCTGTATCCAGCTTAATATGAATGGGCTGGCGACTGCCTCCCTCCTTCTGAACAACCCTGTGCCAGGCCTCTAAAATCCTGAAATTATAAATTTCAGGCTCCAACTGGTAATCGAGCATTTGACCAAAGCTCTTTACTTCAGGGTTCATCACTATAATGGGCAGTGTTATGCCTGCCTGTCTCAACTCCACACCTTCATCTGCAAAAGCAACGCCCAGATAATCGACTTTGTGATGTTGCAACGCGCTGGCTATTTCAAATAAGCCACTGCCATAACCAAAGGCTTTTACCATAGCCAGCGTTTTCACGCCCTTATTGAGTCGGCGCCTAAAAACGTTCAAATTATTAACCAGGGCATCCAAATCAATTTCAAGAATGGTACTGTGTTGCTTCAGTTCCAGCTTTTCCACAATACGCTCAAACCTGAAAGTACGCGCACCCTTTACCAAAATGGCATCATTACGGAAAGTCATGGAGGGCAAAGCCTCCAAAAAGGCCTCTGTCGATTTGTAAAACAAATCGCTGTCTCTAAAATGTCCTGCATACTTCACCAATTCCTCACCCACACCAATAAAGCGATCGATGCCCTTGCCACGTATCAATTGGGCCACGTGGGGGTACAAAACATCCTCTTCCAAACCGGTCTGAAACATGTCCGACAAGATCAGCGTACGCAAACAACCCTTCTTTTGGCCCTGCTGTTCCAGAAAACTCATGGCAGTCTCCAGTGAGGTAATGTCTGAATTATAACTATCGTTGATAATAAGGGTGCCATTGATGCCTTCTAGCTGTTCCATGCGCATGGCCACGGGCTGAAGAAGGACCAACTGTTCCTGTATAGTGTTGGCCGTAAACCCTTTGAAAAACATGATCAATATAACAGGTAGTACATTTTCCACTGATATGGCATCGCTGAAAGGAATCGTAAAATGCAACAATTCACCCTTCCATTTGAGGGTTAAATGCTTTTGACCATTGCCTTCTTCGCCGACTAAATTCAAATCCGCTTCTGGATGCCGTCCCCACGTTAAAAATTTCTTTTGCGGATAGGTAGCGGTTATTTGCCCATGTACCAACTCATCATCCCTTCCATAAAAAACCAGATCGGCATGGCGAAAAAGGCGCAATTTTTCAGCCAATTTCATTTCCAATGAAGCAAACTGTTGCTGATGAGCCGACCCAATATTGGTAAAAAGTCCCAAGGTAGGTTGAATGATCTCGCGCAGGCGATCCATTTCACCGGGCTGACTGATGCCGGCCTCAAAAATCCCTAAGGTGGTTTGTCCGTTTAATTGCCAAACACTTAAAGGCACCCCAATCTGACTGTTATAGCTGCGAGGTGAACGCGTAATTTTTTCTGCAAATGATAAGGCCTGACTCAACCATTCCTTGACAATGGTTTTACCATTGCTCCCGGTAATGGCCAAAACCGGCAAACGGAATTGTAAACGGTGGGTGCTTGCTAACTTCTGCAAAGCTTCCTGGGGATCGGTCACTTTTAAAAAAGCAGCCATTTTAAGCGCTTCAGGTACCTCAAAGTGGGCACTTACCACAAAATGCCTGACACCTTTTTCGTAAGCAGCGGAAACATAACGGTGGCCATCTTTATGGCCACTTTTCAAGGCGAAAAACAGACACCCGGTAGCATCAACAAGCAAACGGGTATCAAATACCAGGCGGTGTATCTCTCCTGATTGAGAACCCAGAACATCTCCTCCTGTTATTTCAGCAATTTCTTTGAATGTGTGCATGTGATCCTCCAATTTTTACTGCTTTGGCTTTGACCCATCGCTTTTTTTAAGAAACTGATAACAACCGCGGCAGACTGCCTGATACGACTCTGAAGCACCAACCTCCACCAATTTATCACTTTCTTTGGTGCGGTAAGAGAATTGCGCCAGATCACCACAGCGCACGCAAATAGCATGCACCTTGGTAACATATTCAGCAGAAGCCATTAAGGCAGGCATGGGACCAAAGGGCTTTCCTTTAAAATCCATATCCAGACCTGCCACTATCACGCGCATGCCCTGCGCAGCGAGTGAATTGCAGACCTCAACCAAGCCATTGTCGAAAAATTGGGCTTCATCAATGCCTACAACATCCGCATCACCACTTAAAAGCAAAATATTACCGGAACTGTTGACCGGTGTACATCTAATGCTGTTGGCATCGTGCGAAACCACCTCCACTTCACTATAACGCTGATCAACAAAGGGTTTAAAAATTTCTACATTCATTTGTGCAATGCGTGCCCGCTTGAGCCGTCTCAATAACTCTTCCGTTTTACCGGAGAACATGGAGCCCGCAATGACTTCGATCCATCCATGTCGCTTATTTTTATCCGTTTTGCTCTCAAGAAACATCTTTATGACAATATGATAAGTAAGAAAATATAATAAATTTGACCGAATTGTTACATTTCAATCACTACCTTTGCAAAGGTAAAGAAAAAAGGTTGTTAATAAGTCACTATGGAAAAGGAAGCCCTTCTTACGATCATCCTGCAAGATATCAAAGAGTTAGAAACCCTGGTAAATACTTTCAAGGGCAAAAAAATAATTCCCGAGGTCTTTATCCAATTGTCCAAAAGCAAAACACAGGGCATTCTGGATGAAATTCAACTATTAGCCTCTATCAAAGATATTCAGGAGACCGCGGTTCCACCCGAAAATTCTGAAAAGCCTGTGGCAACCCCTTCACCGGAACCCGTTGCAAACATAGAGGTAGTCATCGAAAAACCTGCCGCCACTGAACCGGAAAAAGAGGTTGTGGAAGTGGAAGTTGTTGAAAAAAGGCAGGAAAAAGCAGTCGACAAGCCAAAAGAACCAGAGCAGAAAAAGGTGGGACCACCCGCCATTACACCCCCTAAAAATGGCAATAACACAACTGTTTTAGGCGAATTGCTGGGTAAGGACAAGCCCTCCTTCAATGAAAGACTGGCAGCCAAACAAGAACCGGCCTCAAAGTCCCAACCCCCTATCAGCGACTTGAGAAGAGCGATTGGCATCAACGACCGCTTTTTTTTCCAGCGTGAATTATTTGGGGGCCAAGCAGATCTTTTCAACCAGACCATTGATCAGCTGAATGGCCTGAACAGCATGGATGCCGCCTTGTCATTTATTTCCACCAATTTTAACTGGGATCCGAACAACGATGCCGTCACCAGTTTTTTTGCTCTTTTGAGGAGACGCTTTATCAAACAATAATCCCTGCTATGGGCAAACTAATATTGGTGCCGACTCCTATCGGCAACCTCGAAGACATTACCCTGCGCGCCTTGCGCATTTTGCGTGAAGCCGATTTTATTCTGGCTGAAGACACCAGAACTACCGGCTTTCTTTTAAAGCATTATGAAATTGATACCCGTATGGTTTCCCACCATAAATTCAACGAACATGCTACTGTAGAGCGGGTGACTTCTCGCATTTTGGCAGGGGAAACAGCAGCCATGGTCACCGATGCCGGCACACCGGGCATATCAGACCCGGGCTACCTTTTGGTGGCACATTGCATTGAGGCTGGGGTAACCATTGAATGCCTGCCGGGCGCTTCGGCTCTGATACCGGCCATTGCTGCGGCGGGTTTGCCCAACGACCGCTTTTGCTTTGAAGGTTTTTTGCCCCAGAAAAAAGGACGCCAGAAGAAATTCTTATCCCTTCAGGAAGAGTCCAGAACCATGATTTTTTACGAATCACCGCACCGACTGGTCAAAACACTGCTGCAAGCAGCAGATTTTTTTTCGCCCGACAGAAAAGCAGCCGTTTGTCGCGAACTAACCAAACTGCATGAAGAGATTCGCAGGGGAACGGTCGCGGAACTAGCTGCCTGGTATACAGAACACCCACCAAAAGGAGAAATTGTATTAGTTGTGGAAGGCAAAAAAGATTCCTAACTTTGGAAGATTGAATTTACCCCATATTTTCAATTGGAGTGACCATAACAATAATTAACTTGTCACAATTTAAACTGATGGTAAAATGAAAAAATTAGCATTTTTACTGTTGCTGCCACTAATAGTATGGCAATGCAACCCGGGGCCTTCAAAAACAGAGTTACGTCAAATGAACGACTCTCTTTTAATGGAAACTGCCCAAAAAGAGATTCAGTTGAACCAGTTTGTCGAAACAATGGGGGAAATTGAAGAAAACATCCGCTTAATCAAAGAGAAAGAGCAAATCATCTCGCTTCAGGCTGAATCAGGTGATACCAAAGGAAGGGCTGGAGAACAAATCAATGAGGACATTCAATTGATTTACGACCTGATGGTGCAAAACAAGGAGCGCATTCAGCAACTTGAAAGTCAAATGAAAAACTCAGGTGTAGACAACTCCAGATTAAACAAGTTAATTGCCGGCCTTAACCAGCAGTTGCAGGACCAGTCTAAACAAATCCTTGTGCTACAAGACCAATTGGAACAACGAGATGTGCATATCAGCCACCTTTCTAACGAGCTATTTACGCTTAACTTCGAGATTGACTCGATAAGAAAGGTAACTGAGGCTACCAGAAGTCAACTGAACATGACTACCGATGAGTTCAACACTGCATGGTTTGCCATAGGTACCCGCAGTGAACTGCGCGACAAAAACATCCTTACCCGTGATGGCTTTCTTTTCTTCGGAAGCACACATGTACTTAAAGAAGATTTTGACAAACAGTACTTTAACCAGATTGACATCCGTCAAAAAGTGGAGTTTCCCCTTTATTCAAGCAAAGTGGAAGTGTTAACTTCACACCCTGCCGAATCATTTGAGATCACTACTGGTGAAGACGAAATGAAGTTATTGGTTATCACTGACAGTCGTAAATTTTGGAGCATTTCCAAATATCTGGTAGTGCGCGTGAATTAATCCATAAAAGCAAACCTTTGATTCTGCGCTGTGCGCGTAACTAATTAAAGTTCAAGTCAACCACGAATTGAGCTGCTTTACACGAAAAAACTTCATGTAAATCAGGTGATTCGTGGTTGACCCTTTTAAAACCAAGCATTATGCGAAAATACAAGCACCTGTTTTTCGACCTCGATCATACCCTTTGGGACTTTGCCACCAACGAGCAAGAAACGCTGACCGATTTATTCAACAGCTACAACCTGAATGGGCATTTTAATAGTTTTGAGGCTTTTTTTGACTGCTATAAACCAATCAATGCCGACCTGTGGATTAAGTACCGACATGGCCAGATTAAGAAAGCTGATCTCAATGTAGGCCGCTTTCACAATACTTTTTTGACCGTCGGTCTGGACCAACCCAAGCTGGCAGAAAAATTTGCCCACGACTTTGTAGCTTTCAATTCGCAGAAAAAGGCAGTCATGCCCCACACTTTTGAACTACTCGACTACCTGAAAGCTCATTACCAAATGCATATCATCACCAATGGATTTGTGGAAGCCCAAAAAGTAAAGATGGAAATGAGCGGCCTTCGTCCCTATTTCAAAAAGATATTTATTTCAGAAGAAGTGGGTGCGCAAAAGCCCAAAGTGGCCTTTTTTGAATATGCCATCAAAAGTTGCAACGCCCGTAAAAAGGAAAGTTTAGTGATTGGTGACAGTCTGGCAATGGATATCAAGGGCGCTCAAGACTTTGGACTGGACCATGTTTTCTTCAATCCACACCAAACATCCCATTCTGAAAAAGTCTTCAAGGAAATTCATTCGCTCAGCGAATTAATTGGATGGCTTTAAAACTCCGCATCCCGCTCAAAACTACTCCCTAAATTGAGCTTGTTGCCAAAGCTGGCACCGCTACCCGGCGCATTCACCGAAAGAGATTCGTTCATTTTAGAACCTAAGGTCATCGGTACAGCTGCCTCTTCCATTCCGAATCCACCTCCAAAACCTTCATCTACGATGTCCTCAAAACGAATGGCTTCTGGACGGAAACGCAGACGCACATCTCCGGTAGCACCATTTCTATGCTTGGCCACAATGATTTCGGCCAGACCAATGAGACTGTTCCCCTGCTCATCCTCGGTTATTTTATAATATTCAGGCCGGTGTATAAATAATACCATATCCGCATCCTGCTCAATGGCCCCGGATTCGCGTAAGTCCGAAAGCTGTGGCCGTTTTCCCTCACCGGTTCTGCTCTCGACGGCACGACTTAACTGTGAGAGTGCAATAATAGGCACATTCAACTCCTTGGCCAGACCTTTCAAGGATCGGGAAATCATACTCACCTCCTCCTGTCGGTTACCTGGATTCATACCACTGGCATTCATCAACTGAAGGTAATCTATGATGATGATTTTGATATCATGTTGCTTTTTGAGGCGTCGCGCTTTAGCGCGCAACTCAAAGACAGAAAGGCCGGCGGTATCATCCACGAACAAGGGCGCATCAATCAAAGACTTGATCTTATGATCGAGTTGCTCCCACTCATAAGGTTCTAGGCGGCCATTCTTAATCTTATCGGCATTTAACTCTGTTTCAGAAACGATCAGACGATTAACCAGCTGTACATTGGCCATTTCCAATGAAAAAACAGCCACCCCTTGCTTGTATTTCACAGCCATATTACGGGCCATGGAAAGTACAAATGCGGTCTTTCCCATGGCCGGACGGGCGGCAATCACCACCATGTCCGAATTCTGCCAGCCCGAGGTAATGCGGTCCAATTCAGTAAAACCACTGGGTACCCCACTTAAACCATCGGTCCGTAAACTCGCCTTTTTAATATTCTCAATGGCCTGGGAAATGACCGGGTTAATCTGCACCGCATCGCGCTTCATGCTCCCCTGAGAGAGCATAAATAAAGAGTTCTCAGCCTCTTCCAGCAAATCGTTCACATCTTCTGTGTCATCAAAGGCTTTGGTCTGTATAACCCCTGATATGCGAATCATTTCACGCTGCAAAAACTTCTGATAAATAATGCGGGAGTGGTATTCAATGTGTGCAGCAGAGGCTACCCGACCGGTTAACTGAGTAACGTAAAACGCGCCGCCTACCTCATCGAGTTTTGACATTCGCCGCAACTCTTCGGTGACGGTCAGTATATCAACCGGCTGTTCACGACTAAATAGATTGGTGATGGCATCATAAATATACTGATGCGCTTCTTTATAAAAGCAGTCTGACTTTAAGATTTCCGACACATTGACAAAAGCGTCCTTCTCCAAAAGCATAGCACCCAACACAGCCTCCTCCAATTCTAAGGCCTGAGGGGGCATTTTTCCTCCACTCATTTCAATAGGGTCTGCTTTCTTTCGATTATTATTGTAACGCTTTTCGGCCATTTGCTCTTTGTGTTTTTATGCGGAAGACAAAGTTAAGAAAATCTCGCTTCCTTGAAAATACATCCTTTGCCAGTCCGGCAATTAACCAGCCTTCTAACAGCTTTTCAACAATGTTTTCAACAACACTAAACACTCATTACTAAAACCCAACAACTTTTATCAACATAAAAATTCGGGAGGGTTATCAACAGGTCTCGTCCACGATGGAATAACCATTGACCAATAAACTGTCAACAAATTCTTTTCTCATTGTTCTTAAATGCTTTAATTTGCAAAAAAACAATTCCCAAATGATTGTATTCCCCAACGCTAAAATCAATATAGGACTAATGGTCACCTCCAAAAGGGAAGATGGCTATCACAATCTCGAAACCGTATTTCACCCGGTTTATCAATTGTGTGATATTTTGGAAGTCATTAACAACAACGAAAACAAGGACGCTTTTACCGCAACGGGGTTGGTCATTGACGGTCCGACCACCGACAACCTTTGCCTAAAGGCCTTGGCACTTATGCGTGAGTACGCGGCCATTCCACCTTTAAAGATTCATTTGCATAAGCAAATTCCCTTTGGGGCAGGCTTGGGCGGAGGATCTGCCGATGCCTCCTTCATGCTAAAGCTTTTGAACCAGCAATACCATTTAAATCTAAGCGCTTATGAGCTGGAGGGAATGGCGGCCAGGCTGGGAGCAGATTGTCCCGTATTTATTGAAAATAAGCCGGTATTGGCCAAGGGCATTGGCAATGAATTTTCTCACATAGAAATTTCACTCAGCAAGCTATGGTTGCATATAGTTATTCCCTGCATACATGTGCCTACAGCACATGCCTATAGCAACATTCTACCTGCCCAACCCAAAAAACCACTCGAAAATCTTTTAGCTCAACCCATTGAAAAATGGAAAGCATCCATTAAAAACGATTTTGAAGCATCGGTATTTGAAAGACAACCTGAAATAGCGGCTCTTAAAAATGAAATGTATGCGAATGGGGCTTTGTATGCGGCTATGTCGGGGAGCGGATCTGCTGTATTCGGACTTTTTAGTGACTCTCCTCAAATAAGGTGGGACAAGCGGTATACAATCCACACTGAGCAGCTGTGAATCAGGCCTTCCTGGGAAGGGTAAAGCAAAAACAACTGCCCTCTCCCAGTTGACTGGTTACTTTTAAGCGACCGCGGTTGCGCGAAATAAACTCCTGGCAAAGCACCAACCCTAATCCGGATCCTTTTTCTCCATCTGTGCCTTTCTGTGAGTGCCCTACCCCTGAATGCAGAACTCTTTCTAATTCTTCCTCACTTATTCCCCTTCCCGTATCCGAAACACAAACCTCGACATGGTCGTCCAACTCGCTGGAAGTTACCGTGACAACACCTCCCTTGTCAGTAAACTTTACGGCATTGATCATCAAATTTCGAAATACAGTGCGCATCATATTCACATCACCAAACACCTCATAATTCTTATATCCGGCATCATTCAGGCGAACCTCTTTTTTTATGGCTGTTTCCCGCACAAGTCCCAGATTTTCTTTGATGATTTCATCCAATCGAAAGACCACTGGAACAAACAGGATTTCGTTGGTTTGTGAACGCGCCCAATACAACAAATTCTCCAATAAATTAAAAACCAAAAGGGAAGCATCATTGATATATCTGGCATAAGCCCTCAACTGCTCTTTATCATCCTGCTCACTCACTTCAGTTAATAAAGAAGAAAAACCCATGATGGTGTTAAAAGGCGCGCGCAAATCATGCGCGATTATAGAGAATAGCTTATCCTTTGTTTTAATATGCCTGAGCAACTCCTGATTACTCTTTTGCAAGTTCTCAGCCTGAATTTCTAACTCCTCGGCCTGGTCTGTTATCACCTTCTGACGTTCCTCTAAAACCTGATTGATTCGATCGAGTTCCTGTGCCCGGACTTTCAAGGCCACATTGTTATTTCTTAATCGGGTGGTCTGATCTGCCACACGATTAATTAGCAAATGTCTTTGAACCCTCATACGTACTGTTCGGAGTCTGTAAACTGTCCAAAGAAATAAACAGAAAAAGATCAGAGAAACCAGAAATATAACAGAGTTGGAACACCCGGCAGACAATAGCTTCATTTTTAAGGATGCTTCTTCATCTCCGACTGTATGGATTTCAGTAACTGAAGCTGCCAACATCTTGGAAGAAGACCAGAAAAAGTGCTTGGATGCATTGAGAAGTGGGGTATCCAGGCAAGTCTGTTCGCAAAAGGACATATCATAGACCTGGGCATGTATATCTGCCAAACCAATCAATAACATAAGCAACCAGAAAACCCTTCTTTTCAACTTCACAATAACCAACTTTGGTAACAAGTATTCTCTCTTATACTATAATAAACCTAAAATGTTTGAATATACCTCAACAAATAGCAATTAAAAATCGCGCCCCAACTTAGTTAGAGCGCGATTCAGATTAAATATTTCTTTGCTTAAAATTCAGCATTCTTTGGCGTCCTCGGGAAGGCGATTACATCGCGAATATTGGTCATTCCGGTCACAAATAACATCAAGCGCTCAAACCCTAATCCAAACCCACTGTGAGGCACAGCACCAAATTTGCGGGTATCCAGATACCACCACATCTCTTCTGCAGGAATATCCATCTCAGCCATACGACCCACCAGCTTTTCATAATTCTCTTCACGCTGTGAACCACCGATAATCTCACCAATCTGGGGAAACAGAACATCCATTGCCCTTACCGTTTTGTTATCTGCGTTCAGCTTCATATAAAAAGCCTTAATTTCTTTAGGGTAATCCGTCAGCACCACTGGTTTCTGGAAGTGCTTTTCAACCAGAAAGCGTTCATGCTCACTTTGCAAATCGGCCCCATACCCTTCAATGGCATATTTAAACTGTCCCTTTTTATTCGGTTTTGAATTCCTCAATATTTCAATGGCCTCGGTGTAAGTCAGCCTAATAAAGTCATTATCCAAAACAAAACGCAACTTCTCAATCAACTCCATGCTGCGCTCATCCGCTTTTTTATTTTTTTCTTCTTCCTGTAAGCGATTGCTCAAAAAGGCCAGATCATCCTGACAATGGTCCAATGCATATTTGATCATGTATTTTAAAAACTCCTCGGCCAGATCCATGTTATCATTCAAGTCATAAAAGGCCATTTCAGGCTCAATCATCCAGAACTCAGCCAGGTGACGGGTGGTATTGGAGTTTTCCGCCCTGAAAGTAGGGCCAAATGTATAAATGTCAGCCAAGCCCATCGCAGCCAACTCGCCTTCCAACTGCCCCGATACGGTCAAATTGGTGGCTTTACCAAAGAAATCACGACTAAAATCTATTTTCCCTTCTTCGGTTTTCGGCACATTGTCAAGATCCAGTGTGGTGACCTGAAACATTTCACCTGCCCCTTCTGCATCAGAAGCCGTAATAATAGGGGTATGGATATTCACAAAACCCTTAGCGGTAAAAAAGTTATGGACAGCAAAAATCATGGCATGACGCACGCGTGCCACCGCACTAAAAGTGCTGGTCCGAAAACGCAAATGCGCTTTCTCACGCAAAAACTCCAGAGAGTGTTTCTTAGGTTGTAATGGATACTCATTGGCATCACAATCGCCAATGACCTCCAGCTTCTCCGCCACCATTTCAACACTTTGTCCTGCACCCTGTGAAGCATTCAACTTCCCGGTAATTGCCAATGATGCTCCGGTAGTGGCTCTGCGCAACAACTCATCCCCAAACAGTTCCACATCGGCCACAATTTGGAGATTATGAATGACTGAGCCATCGTTCAAAGCAATAAAATTAACCTGCTTTGATCCTCTGCGGGTTCTTACCCAGCCTTTTACCAGATACTCCTCTCCTACCACTCCATTTTGTAAAATATCGGCAATCTTTGTGCGTCGCATATTATAAATTTAATCAGTTAACAATCCAGGCGTATTCAATCACTTGTTCCTGCGAACCTTATAGACTGCAAAAATAGCGATTTGTTTATTAAATGCAGACACATTAAAATAAAAATACCCCTATCAACAAAAACGCCCCTTGCGGGGCGTTATAATCTACTCAATTTCTATCATCAGATGACCTTTAGGTACCTTTTGGCCTTCTTCAACGAAAATATTTTTTATTTTTCCATCGAAGGGCATCAATACCTTATTCATCATTTTCATAGCCTCCAGAATAAGAATGACTTCTCCTTCTTTTACCTTGGCACCTTTATTCTTCTTCAACTTAATGATGGTTCCTGGAATATAGGACATAATCTCGTTGGGATTAGGCACCTTGTAAGGCTTACGGTTAGCATATTTAATGGTAAGCAAGGTCTTGTATTTTCGCGCAGTAACCACGAAATCGACCAGCTCCAGTTTTTTTTCTTCCATAGTTTCGGAGATTAAAATGGTGGAATTCCGTGTTTTTTAAAGGGCCTTTGATCGTCTTTATGAGTGGACACCTCAATGGCATGCAGTAGCATTTTGCGGGTTTCCTCCGGCTCAATGACAGAATCAACATAACCTTTGGCAGCAGCCACGTAAGGATTGGCAAATCGCTCGATGTACTCCTGCACCTTCAATTCGCGCATTTTGTCCGGATCATCTGCCTCCTCAATTTCCTTCTTAAAGATGATATTGGCAGCACCTTCGGGACCCATAACGGCAATTTCGGCAGTGGGCCAGGCAAACATAAAGTCGGCACCCAGGTGACGGCTGTTCATGGCAATGTAACCTCCACCATAAGCTTTACGCAAAATGACGGTAATTTTAGGCACGGTTGCTTCAGAGTAGGCATAAAGCACTTTTGCGCCATGACGTATCACCCCTGCATGCTCCTGATCAACACCAGGCAGGTAGCCAGGCATATCTTCCAGCGTAATAATAGGAATGTTAAAAGCATCGCAATAGCGAATAAAGCGGGCAGCCTTATCAGAACTGTCACAATCCAAAACACCGGCCAACACCAATGGCTGATTGGCCACAAAGCCCGTTGTCTGTCCGTTCATACGCCCAAAACCAATAACGATATTGGCTGCAAAGAACTCCATGATTTCAAAGAAATCTGAATCATCTGCAATGGCCTTAATCACATCCCGTACATCGTAGGGCTGTTTAGGATCTGAAGGAATGATATCCTCAATTTTTCCTTTAAACTTAGGTTCACGCGGAGGGAAAACCTTAGCCTTTTGCGTGTTATTCCATGGAATATAGGTAATTAACTTTTTAATCTGCTCGAAACATTCCAACTCACTACCTGCAAAGAAATGGGCGTTACCGGTAATTTCGGCATGCACACGGGCACCACCTAATTCTTCCATGGATATTTCCTCGCCAAGCACCGTTTTGATTACACTTGGTCCGGTAATAAACATTTTAGAAATCTGATCTACCACAAATACAAAATCGGTCAATGCGGGCGAGTAAACTGCTCCACCGGCACAGGGGCCAAGAATTACAGAGATTTGCGGTATTACACCAGAAGCAATGGTATTGCGGTAAAAGATTTCGCCATATCCGGCCAATGAATTCACACCTTCCTGGATACGGGCACCACCTGAGTCATTGATTCCAATCAGGGGCACACGCATTTTCAAAGCGTGATCCATAATTTTGGTGATTTTACGGGCATGCATAAGTCCCAGTGAACCACCTGCAACTGTAAAATCCTGTGCGAAAATACAAACCGGCGCACCATAGATGGTTCCAGTTCCTATAATTACACCATCACCATGCAATTCCTTTTTGTCCATCCCGAAATCGCGGGCCTCATGTTCTACAAAAAGGTCGTACTCGGTAAAAGATTCGTTGTCGAGAAGCGCCAAAATACGCGAGCGGGCGGTCATTTTACCCATAGCCATCTGTTTTTCAATAGCTTTCTCACCACCTCCCAACTGAACCTTTTCTCTTCTTTTGCGAAGATCAAGGATGTGCTTTTTTAATGACATACTCAATTAGTTTTGGTTAAATTGTTGTCTACCAATTAATTGTACTTACTTTTGGCAAACTAAATGCGGTACATAATTACAAATTTTAGCGGCAACAGCATACATTTCATTCAATAAATTTTCACTTTTTCAGACTAAACACCTGTTTAACAACCAAATAAAATTCCGTTAAAAGGAACGCGAAAGTATTCACACTAACAAATCCAGAACAACCGTTCCATATACATTGATTGCCAAAATTTTATGTACGGACAGGTAAGGTACAACAGAAAGGTGAAAATATCAACGGTAAGCCTATTGGAAGCGGCTTGTTAATAAACAAAGAATCGTCTGTCTAAATTTGAAATTCACAACCAAGGTGTTCGAGCGAAGTGAGATTCCGATGCATAAGACTTATTTACTCAGGAATTCAATTTTCGTAAATGAATCATTTTCGGACAAGGGTAAGGAAGCAAATGCTACTTTAAGGACAGTTACTATTTGGGGGCTCTTTTGTAGAGATAAGCCGCAATAACGGCAAAAACAAAGTTCGGCATCCACACGGCCAACCAGGGACTCATATTGCCATTGATGGCAAAGGTAGTAGAAACGGTCATAAACAGAATGTAACCAAAACTCAGTGCAATACCCACACCAATATGCAAGCCCATACCGCCTCTCACTTTGCGGGACGCCAATGACAGCCCCATTATTGAGAGAATAAAGGCAGAAAAAGGGGCGGCAATACGGCGGTGTTTTTCAATCAAAAATTCTTCCACATTGCCCACTCCTCTTTGTTGCTGTTCTTGAATATGCCGGTCCAGCTCTGTATTATTCATTGTTTCGAAAAACTTGCGTTCTTCCTTAAAGTCCGATGGCCGCATATTAAGCACTGTATCCAATTGCGCACCCTCAGAAATAAGCTGCCGGTCGTTGGCCAGAAATTCCCGCACCTCATAATTTCGCAAAGACCAACCAGTTGTGGCGGTATCATAAACGGCTGTTGAAGCTGTTATTTTTTTCTTCAAAAATTTTCCATCAAATATCTCCAGACTAAAATCATCCCCCACTTCCCGCAAAGAAGAATAACGCCTAACGTAAACAAAAACATTGGGTTCAATTTGCATGTGTATATTATTCATGCCGGTCTCTCTGCGCTTTTTGATGTAGGTATTCTCAAAATCCAGACGGATTTTGTTGGCCGGAGGTATAACGTAGGCACCCAGGAAAAAAGAAAAAGTACCAATAATGGCAGCTCCAACCATATAAGGAACCATTAAACGTCTAAAACTCACCCCACTTGAAAGGATGGCTATGATCTCTGTTTGGTAGGCCATCTTTGAAGTGAAAAATATAACGGCAATAAATACAAACAGTGGAGTAAACAGATTGGCAAAATAGGGAATAAAATTGGCATAATAATCAAAAACAATGGCCTTCAAGGGCGCTGAGTGCTCCAGAAAGTCATCGATTTTTTCAGCCATATCGAAAACTACAGATATACTGATAATCAACATGATGGCAAAAACAAACGTGCCTAAAAACTTACCCAGAATATACAGATCTAATTTTTTCAATTACCTTGTTTTAATAGTGTTTTGTAAATCACTGAATTTAAATGACTTGTATTTACTGGTTACAGAAACATAACTTGCTTAAAATCATGGATTTAATTTTACCTATCGACCTAATGACCTATCATTTTTAATGATGCCAAAAATTATAAACGAACCGTCAACTGCTTCACCATTTTTTCTTTCCACTCAAAAAACGTGCCTTTGATAATTTGCTGGCGGGCCTCTCCAACTAACCAAAGGTAAAAAGATAAATTATGAATGGAGGCCAATTGCGGCCCAAGCATTTCCTTAGATATAAACAAGTGACGCAGGTATGCTTTTGAATAGGTCAGATCCAGAGGACAGTGACCATCCGCATCAATGGGCGAAAAGTCATGCTTCCACCTTTCATTTCTGATATTGATAATGCCCTGCGCTGTAAACAGCATGCCATTGCGACCGTTACGCGTAGGCATCACGCAATCAAACATATCCACCCCCAGTGAAATCGCTTCCAAAATATTGGCCGGTGTACCTACCCCCATCAAATAACGGGGCTTGTCCTCAGGCAAAATGGCATTGACCACCTCAATCATTTCATACATGACGTCTTCCGGCTCACCGACTGCCAAACCACCAATGGCATTACCAGCCCGGTTAAAGGAGGCGATGTATTCGGCCGACTGCCGGCGTAAGTCGGGATACCCGGCTCCCTGTACAATAGGAAAAAAGGCTTGCTGGTAATCATAGACAGGACCGGTAGCGTCAAAGCGATCAATACCCCTCTTTAACCAGCGGTGTGTCAACTCCATGGAGGATTTAGCATACTTATAATCTGAATCCCCTGGAGGGCATTCATCAAAGGCCATGATGATATCAGCACCTATGACCCTTTGAATGTCAACAACCCCTTCCGGAGAAAAAAAATGCTTCGAACCATCAATGTGTGATTGGAACTCTGCCCCCTTTTCATTCAACTTTCGTCTGTGACTCAGCGAAAACACCTGAAAACCACCGCTATCGGTAAGTATTGGTCGCTTCCATGCATTGAACTTGTGCAAGCCACCTGCTTCTTTTAGCACATCCAATCCTGGACGCAGATATAAATGATAGGTATTACCTAAAATAATTTGAGCATTGACCTCCTCCTCCAAATCTTTAACTTGAATCCCCTTGACCGATCCAACCGTGCCCACCGGCATAAATATAGGGGTTTGGATGCGACCATGATCGGTGGTTATTTCACCGGCACGTGCCTTGGAGCTTTTATCTTTGTGTTGTAATGCAAAATCCATCCGACAGCTAAATAAATTGATGTGCCGCAAAGATACAATTTGAATCGGAAATAAGCCCTTAACAATTTGCTTACCCGTCCTTCTTTTGTTTGCAGACAAGAGAAAAAAGTCGCATTTTTGACCAAAATAAACACCACTATGAATTTTCCTGCTCCTTCGGTAACAGAAACCGTCCTGTTAACCACCCTTGGTTTATGCTGGTTATGGCAACTTTGGTTTCTTCTGGCAAGAGTGCGTCCATTGGCCTTCTACAGGCAACCGGAAGCCCGCTTGGGATTTCAGGAACCGATTTCGGTAATTATTTGTGCCAAAAATGAAGCGGAAAACCTGAAAAGATTTCTTCCCCTGATCCTCGATCAAAATTACCCCTCGTTCGAAGTCATTGTGGTCAACGATTCCTCAGAAGATGATTCTGACATGGTACTGGCTAATTTCAAGTCAAAGTACGCCGCCTTATATTATACTACCATTCCTAAGGACAGAAAATTCTCTCATGGAAAAAAACTGGCTTTAACCATTGGGGTAAAGGCGGCCAAGCACCAACACCTCCTAATGACCGATGCGGATTGTCAGCCTGCCGGCAATAATTGGCTAAGCGAAATGGCCCAAGGATTTGCCGAGCCACAAAAAGAAATTGTATTGGGCTTTGGCGCCTATGAAAAAAGCAAAGGACTATTGAATCAGCTGGTGCGCTATGATGCTTTCTTTACCGCTATTCAGTACCTTGGATTCGCACTCAGCGGAAAACCCTACATGGGCGTTGGACGTAACCTGGCCTATACCAAAACCCTTTTTGTCAGTAACGGAGGTGTTAAAAAGCATGCCCACCTGCTTTCAGGAGATGATGATTTATTTGTGCAGGACAGAGCCACTAAGCAAAACACCACAGTAGTCATCCATGCTGCTTCGCACACCCAATCCATTGCCCCAACAACCTTTGGTGAGTGGCTGCAACAAAAGAGCCGGCATTTAAGCACCAATCGTTATTACAAGGCAGGCATCAAAACAGAGTTGGCTTTAGAGCCCCTCAGTCGTCAAATTTTCCTGCTCACTTCGGCTTATTTAATTATTTTTAATACATTTGCGATTGTAGCCATTGGCCTTATCTTTGTAAGATTAACTGTTCAATTGCTTTTGTGGCGAAAAGCAGCCAAACAGCTCAACCAGGGACGCATTTACTGGTCCGTGTTGATTTACGATTGCTTACATCCCTGGTTATTATTAATGGCACAATTCAGCAACCCTAAAAGAAGAAATAAATACAGATGGAAATAAATCCCAATCTCTCAGATAAGGCCAAATACGACCTTGAGTTAGTAAATAAGGCAGAGAATGGCGACCAGAAGGCTTATGCAGAGCTTATGGCAAGGTACAGAGATGCCATTTATTTCATGCTTCTTAAAATGATCAACAATAAAACCGATGCTGAAGATCTGACCATTGAAGCATTTGGTAAAGCATTTAAAAACCTTGGACAATATTCGCCCCATTACGCATTTAGCACCTGGTTGTTTAAAATAGCTTCTAACAATTGCATTGATTACCTGCGAAAAAAACGCTCCAATCATATCTCCATTGATGGATCCTTTTCGGATGACAAAGAATCAGAACCGCAGATCCATTTAAAGGATGAAACTCCTGATCCGGAGGAGTTCCTTATCCGGTCACAAAAAGCCGTATTAATGCGTACGGTGGTGCAAAAACTAAAACCCCGCTACCGCACCCTCATTGAACTGCGCTATTTTAAAGAATACTCTTACGAAGAAATATCTGAGGAACTGGATCTTCCTTTAGGCACTGTTAAAGCACAATTGTTCAGAGCGAGAGAATTGCTTTATAACACTCTGAAAAACTCAGAGGTGAAACGTTGAGGAATGAGCATTTAAGCAGACTACCTAAGAATGAATCCCGTCTATAAGTACTTTACGGGTCTGACAACAGAACAGACCGCACAATTGGATAAGCTTCAGGCCTTATACACCGAATGGAACGAGCGCATTAACGTCATTTCACGTAAGGACATGGATGCCTTTTACGAACACCATGTATTGCACGCCTTATCCATTGCAAAGTTCACCACCTTTGAGTCTGGCACTAAAATCATTGATGTTGGTACGGGTGGCGGCTTTCCCGGCATCCCCCTGGCCATCCTGTTTCCAAAAGTAGAATTCACCCTGCTCGACAGTATTGGTAAAAAAATAAAGGTGGTATCGGCGGTTGCAGAGGCCTTGCAGTTGCAAAATGTCAAGGCGGTCAATACCCGATCGGAACAACATAAAGGCCAGTACGATTTTATTGTGAGCAGAGCAGTCACCACCTTGCCCCTTTTTGTCAGCCAAACACGGCATTTAATAGCGCTCCAACCAAAGAATGCCATTGGCAATGGCATTCTATACCTTAAGGGAGGCGACCTAACAGCAGAAATACAGCCTTTTAAAAAGCGTGTCTTTGTCACCCACCTGTCCGACTATTTCGAAGAAGCGTTTTTTGAAACAAAAAAATTGATTCACCTGAGAACCTGACACATCTTTTATATCAAAAATTTATCATCCTTTCGTTTGGATTAAAATAAAAAATATCTATTTTTGCAGTCCGAATTGAGCAGCAACTTATTGATATAGATAAACGAATTAATGAAACAACTCCCGGGTAACGGGATGAGTTCCATGTGACCAAACACAAAAAATTATAACATGAAACGCACATTTCAACCATCGAACCGGAAGAGAAGAAACAAACATGGTTTCCGCAGCCGGATGGCATCAGCTAATGGCCGTAGAGTTTTAGCTTCCAGACGCGCAAAAGGAAGAAAAAGTTTAACTGTTTCCAGCGAGAAAAGACACAAAGCCTAAACCTAAAAGGCTCTAGATAAATTAAAAGGCTCTTATCACAAGGGCCTTTTTTTGTTGCTTAGCATAAGTGCAATTGAAGTTTTTGTATTATTTTTGATCTATACCTGTAAAAACAAGATCTCATGGTGCAGTGGAAAAAATTTCTCAATCATACCATTTGGAAACACGTAGGCATTCTGGCTGGCGCGTTTGTGGTGCTAATTATTGCTATATTTTTCTTCCTGAAAATATATACACTTCACGGACAGGGATCTCCAGTGCCCGACTTTACAGGGTTAACAGAACAACAACTGCAACACCTCATCCAAAGTCAAAAATTGCGCTACACCATCATCGACTCCATATACATTGACAATGCACCTAAAGGTATCGTAGTAGATCAAACACCCCGCGCAGGAGAAAAAGTAAAGAAAAATCGAAACATTTTCTTTACCATCAACGCCTTTGGCGAAGAACAAATTGTGGTACCCAGTCTCACCGATTATAGCCTGAGAAATGCACAGGAAATAGTTGAATCTTACGGACTTAGGGTGGGGGAACTCATTTACATACCATCGGAATACACCAACCTTGTATTGGGTCAACACCATAATGGCAAGCCCATTGAACCGGGCACCATGTTGCGCAAAGGCGCCGCCATTGACTTGCTGGTTGGTCGCGGCCTGAGCAACGAAACAACAGCCGTCCCCAACCTTATTGGCATGAAATTGGCCAATGCCAAAAAAGTGGCCCAGAGCGTCTATCTCAATCTGGGAGCAACGGTGTATGCGGATACGATTGAAACAGTGATTGACTCGCTCAACGCTTTTGTGTGGCGCCAGAACCCGCCATCCCATAGGGGTTACGTCCTTAACCTTGGGGCTTCTATAGATGTTTGGTTAAGTATTGACCACGCTTTGCACCCCGATACCATCATGGCCAGAGAAGCTGAAATGAAGTCATTGAATAAGGATGAAGAAAAAAGTGAAGATACCGACGCCTACGAAGAACAATTCTTTTAGAAACAACACTGGCAAATAAATCATGACAGATAATATCGATCGTATAGAGGAGTTGGATGATCCGGAATTGACCGGTGAAAATGATGAACAAGGAGCGCTCTTTGAGCACCATCGTTTTGTGGCGGATAGTGGTCAGGGACTTCTGCGCATCGATAAATTCCTGGTCAACCGCATTGAAAATGCTTCGCGCAACAAAATCCAGGATGCCGCTCTGGCAGGATGCATATTGGTGAATGATCAACCGGTAAAATCCAATTATAAGGTGAAGCCCAACGATGTAATTTCGGTGGTAATGGCCTATCCTCCCAGAGAAATTGAAATCATTCCCGAAGACATCCCTCTGGATATTGTTTACGAAGATGACCACCTCATCGTTATCAATAAAAAACCCGGTCTGGTAGTCCATCCCGGCTATGGCAACTACACAGGCACGCTGGTCAACGCACTGGCCTGGCACTTCAAGGACCAGCCATGGTTCAATTCGGACGACCCGCGTCCGGGTCTGGTTCACCGCATCGATAAAGACACTTCCGGTCTGTTGGTCATTGCCAAAACAGAAGCGGCCAAAATGAAACTGGCGCTTCAGTTTTTTGAAAAGACAAGCACCAGGACCTATCAGGCCATTGTTTGGGGCTCTCCTGAACCCGAGGAAGGAACCATTACCGGACATATCGGTCGTAGTCTGAAAGACAGAAAACAGATGACGGTTTTTCCAGATGGAGAATTCGGCAAACCTGCGGTAACCCACTACAGCACGTTGGAAAGATTGGGTTATGTTACCTTGGTAGAATGCCGCCTGGAAACAGGAAGAACGCACCAGATCAGAGCTCATTTCAAATATTTGGGACACCCGCTTTTTAACGATGAACGCTACGGGGGCAATCAGATTCTGAAAGGTACCACTTTTACCAAGTATAAGCAGTATGTGGACAACTGCTTTAAAATTTTGCCGCGTCAGGCGCTACATGCCAAAACCCTAGGCTTTATTCATCCTGCCACAGAAGAATATATGGAATTCAATTCCGACTTGCCGGAAGACATGGTGATGGCCATTGACAAATGGCGCGCTTACATTGCCGGAAGAGCTGTTGAATCAAGTATGTAAGCATCTTACTTAAAGGATTGGCCAATTCAAACGAACTATGAACAAAAAGAATATCGCAGTGGTATATGGGGGCTACTCTTCCGAAGAAGTGGTGAGCCAAAGGAGTGCCAAAGGCATCCTCTCCTTTATAGACACGGACACCTACAATCTGTTTCCCCTATTGCTCAACTCAGAAAAATGGGTGGTAGTTCACAACAACCAGGAGTACCCGGTCAACAGAGCTGATTTTACGGTCTCCATTGATGGGGAAATCATTCATTTCGACTGTGCTTACATTACCATCCACGGCACACCTGGTGAAAACGGGCTCCTTCAGGGCTACCTGAAAATGCTCAACATACCTCATTCAACCTGCGATGTGCTGCCAGCTGCATTGACCTTTAACAAATATACCTGCAATAATTATCTGAAAGGCTTCGGCATTACCATAGCCATGGCGGCTCTCGTAAGGCAGGGAATCACCTACAGCATTGAAGACATTGCGCATAAAACAGGCTTTCCGTGTTTTGTGAAGCCCAACGCCGGAGGCTCCAGCTTTGGTGTTACCAAAGTCAAGGCCATTGAAGATCTGGATGGGGCCATACAAAAGGCCTTCCTGGAATGTAATGAAGTGGTGATTGAGCAGTTTATTGAAGGTACTGAGGTCACTTGCGGACTATACAAGACCGCAGACAAAACTGAAGTGCTGCCCATTACTGAAGTGATCAGCAAAAATGAATTCTTTGATTTTGAGGCCAAATACACCCCTGAAAAGGTCACTGAGATAACCCCGGCCCGCATCAGTCCGGAATTGACGACTGAAATACAAAACACCTCTTCGCTGATCTACGACTTACTCAACTGTAATGGCATTGTGCGTGTAGATTTTATCATAAGCGACAACAGGCCCTTTCTGCTGGAGGTCAATACCACCCCGGGAATGACGCCTACCAGTTTTATTCCTCAGCAAATTGAGGCCAAAGGATTGGATATTAAAACAGTGTTTGGCGAAGTCATTGAAGACGCCATAGCCCGCCGGTCATAGACAAAAAAAGTGTATCCTTATATTAGAAGGTATACACTTTTTAAATAGGCGCAGCCTCCTGGCTGCTGGTTCGTAATATCTGACGGCTTACTTTCTGAATTCATAATTGTACACTTTTGATCCTGATAAAAGACTTATGGTATAATCACCTTTAGGCAAAGCTGCAACATCGTATTTGCCTGAATAAGTCAAATCAGCCGGAAGTGTATGCTTATAAACCACGCTGCCGCTTGAATCCTTAACGTTAATAACCACGGGACGCATGGCTCGGTTGAGGTGACTGACAAACAAAAAGTCTTTGTCAGACCAGATACGTACTTCATTCTCGGAAACTTCTACCATTTCAGAAAATGATTTAGAAGCTACCATTCCGTTTTTTACCAAAAACGTTTCTTCCAAAGCAGATCCTGATTTTACGCGCAAACGCACTTTGTATTCGCCGTCGCTCAAGTTGGCAAAATCAAATAATTTTGAAAAGCCAGCTTTTGAAGCTACCTGCCTGCTTGAATAAACCGTTTCACCAAAACGATCCATAATGGCTATTGAGCTAATTTCTGCTTCGCCTGATTCTGCAGCAATCAAGGTGTAATTGGTCTTCAAATAGGGAACAACTGCTACTTTCCCGTTAGCCGATACAGCTAAACTTCCTGCGAAAACTGCTGCTACCAGCAACAGACTTTTCATTGTGTTTTTAAATTTCATAAAAAACTTGTTTTAAAATTGGTTAATGGTACCAGATAAAACATCAAGCATTTTTAAATACCCTTTTATTGAATGGCGCCTTTCAATTCAATAGTAAAATCACATTTGATGTGTCTATCTATAATGGACACAACAAATATATTTTCAGAATGACAACAAACCAAATTTTTAGGGGGTGCTTTAGAATATATTACCTATCATTAACCAAAGGGGTGAAAATTTTAGGGGTAGCCAACAGATTTTCACTAAATAATTCACAATCAGTTAACAATCGAAGGAGTTTTTCAGAAAAGCATGAAGATTTTAACTAAAACCGAACAAAAGCATACTAAATAGCCTTTAGGTAAACAATTAGCACCTATTAGCGTTTTATGTAGGTAGAGTCAATTGGACACAAAAAGTGAAAACCCAAATACGAAAAATGATATGGAAATGAACAATGTAAAAGTAACCTTTAAAGGAAATCCGGTAACCCTTTTGGGAAAAGCGCCAAAAGTGGGCGACACAGCTCCCGATTTTACGGTACTCTCATCATCCCTTGAACCGGTAAAATTATCTGATTTTGATGGGAAAGTAAAAGTCATAGCCATATACCCTTCTATTGATACAGGTATATGTGCCGCACAAAACCGTCGCTTTAATCAGGAAGCCGATAAACTTAACGGGGTAGTCGTGCTATCCATATCGGTGGATCTCCCCTTTGCACAGAGCCGATTTTGCGCTGCCGAAGGCTTGAAAAATATTGTGACCCTGTCCGACCATAAAGAGCTGGATTTTGGCTCCAAATATGGATTCGTTATTGAAGAACTTCGATTACTGGCCCGGGGCACTGTAGTCATTGGAAAGGACAACAAAATCAAGTACGTAGAATATGTCCCTGAAATTGCTCAGGAGCCCGATTACGATGCTGCCCTAAAAGTTATCCACGAACTTATTTAATTTTTCGTTTTAAAAAAACATCCGACCACCAAAAGTGGTCGGATGTTTTTTTTTAAAAAGCCTCCTCAAACTATCGGGCAAACAAAAGTTCCCGGTATTTTGGCAAAGGCCACATTTCGTTGTCAACGATCAACTCCAACTTATCAATGTGGTAGCGGATATCTTCCAGGTAGGGCCTGACCTTTTCATTATAGTGTTCGGCCATCTTATGCATGTCAGTCTCTTTATTAGCCACTTTGCGTTCATCCACCATTTGGGCCGTTTTTGACTTAATGCTTTGGATATGCATAGAAATCTTCCGGATAAGATCCAAACGATCACCTACCAAATCTTTATACTCATCACCAAACAAATCCTTTAAACCTTGAACATTGGTGATCAGCGTGTTCATATAGCTTACTGCAGTAGGCACAATGTGGTTGATTGCCAAATCACCTAGCACACGGGCTTCAATCTGAATCTTTTTAGTGAATTTCTCCAACTCCACCTCTACACGCGCTTCGAGCTCTTTGGCATTAAACACATCGTTGGCAGCAAATACTTTAATGGATTTGTCTTTCATATAGGCATTCAAGGCCTCAGGCACACTGGAAATGTTCAACAAGCCACGTCGGGATGCCTCTTTAACCCACTCCTGACTATATCCATTGCCATCAAAGCGAATATTCTTGGTTTCCTTAATGTACTTTTTAAGGATCTGAAGAATGGCCTCATCCTTTTTAACGCCTTTATCGACCATGGTATCCACTTCTTTCTTAAAGCTCTTCAACTGCTCAGCAACAACTGTATTGAGTACAATCAAAGCAGAAGCACAGTTGGCAGAAGAACCTACAGCACGGTATTCAAAACGGTTACCTGTAAAGGCAAAGGGCGATGTACGGTTACGGTCAGTATTGTCTAAAAGAATTTCAGGAATCTTGCCAATATTCAATTTGATAGAGGTCTTTTCATCCGGTGTCATCTTTTTATCCGGCACGGTCTCTTCCAACTCATCGAGAATTCGGTTCAATTCATGTCCCAAAAAGGCAGAGATAATGGATGGCGGGGCCTCATTGGCACCTAGGCGGTGGGTATTACTTGCTGTCAAAATACTTGCCAACAATAAATCCTGATGCTCATATACCGCTTTCAACACATTCAACAGAAAGGTCAAAAATTGCATATTGGTGCGCGGGTTCTTACCGGGTGACAACAGGTTGACACCGGTATCGGTGCTCAGCGACCAGTTATTGTGTTTACCTGATCCATTGATGCCTTTATAAGGCTTCTCATGGAAAAGAATACGAAACTTATGACGACGGGCCACCTTTTTCATAACATCCATGATCAACTGGTTATGATCGTTGGCCAGGTTAGCCTCTTCAAAAATAGGGGCTACCTCAAACTGGTTGGGGGCTACCTCATTGTGGCGGGTTTTTACTGGGATACCCAGGCAATAAGCCTCCCTTTCAAAATCCTCCATGTAGGCAATCACCCTTGTTGGGATGGAGCTAAAATAATGATCTTCCAACTGCTGATCTTTGGATGAAGAGTGTCCCATCAAAGTACGATCAGTCAGCATCAAGTCGGGACGGGCCATATACAAAGCCTCATCCACCAAAAAGTATTCTTGTTCCCAGCCAAGGTTACTGTTGACTTTAGACACATTTTTGTCAAAGAACTGACACACATCCACAGCGGCTTTATCGACTGCAGCGAGTGCTTTTAACAAAGGCATTTTGTAATCCAGGGCCTCTCCGGTATAAGACACAAAAATGGTTGGTAAGCACAGAGTAGTGCCTACAATAAAAGCGGGTGATGATACATCCCAGGCGGTATAACCACGTGCTTCAAAGGTATTACGGATACCTCCGGATGGAAAACTGGAAGCATCAGGCTCTTGCTGAACCAACAGTTTTCCGCTGAAACCTTCTACCACACCACCATGACTATCAATGTCGATGAAAGCATCATGCTTTTCTGCTGTAGAATCCGTCAAAGGATGAAACCAGTGGGTGTAATGGGTAGCCCCATTGGTCAGTGCCCATGCTTTCATGCCCAACGCGATCTGATCAGCCATTTTACGGTCGATGCGTGATCCTTTATCAATGGCTTCCATCACATGATCGTAAGCCTCATTGGATAAATATTTTTTCATTTTGGGCCTGTCGAAAACATTCTTTCCGAAATAATCGGAAGTTAGTCTCCCCGGTTCCTCAATGGTCAATGGCTTCCTGTTCAGAAGCTCTTTCAATGCAAAAAATCTTAAAGTTGCCATATAGTTATTAATTTGAGAGTTAGACAGTGCAAATATGCAATTTTTATCGCATACCCCCTAATTAGAGCTGTTAAAAAGTATGAAATATGATATTTTTCAAGATACAACCCTAAATGAAACGAAGGCTCATCGCTGAAAATTCAAAAAAACAGAAAGCATCACTAAAAAACAAGGGGCCCCTTGCCAATCTAAGCTATTCTTCCTGTGAGTTTATAGGCCCATCAAGTATTTATGTACATTTTCAGCCGCATCCCTGCCTTTTGCAATGGCAGTAACCACCAAACTGGCTCCATTTGCGGCATCCCCCGCTGCAAAAACACCCTTCTTATTGGTAGAACAGGCCTTGTCAATCTTAACATTTCCTCTTTGATCCAACTCCAGACCCAATTCTTTGATTAATCCCTCATGAACCGGATGTACAAAGCCCATGGAAAGCAACACCAGGTCCGCCTCAATAACCCTTACAGACTCCGGCTTCTCGGTCATCTGCCATTTGCCATCCACATTGGTCCAGTCCACCTCCACCACCTCAACACCGGTTATGGAACCATTATTTCCAATAAAACGACGGGTAGATAAGCTCCACATCCGCTCACAGCCTTCATCATGAGAAGAGGAGGTCCGTAAGGTAGCTGGCCAGTAGGGCCAGGGATTTCCGGGTTGACGCTTAACAGGAGGCTTGGGAAGAATTTCCAATTGACCTACCCAGCTCGCTTTCTGGCGGTTGGCAGTCCCTACACAGTCACTTCCAGTATCTCCTCCACCAATTACCAATACTTTTTTGTCCTTGGCATCAATGCGCTCCCCATTCAATATAACACCCCGGTTAAGCTTATTCTGCTGCTTCAAATACTCCATTGCAAAATAAACACCGTTCATGTTACGGCCTTCTGCCACTAAATCGCGTGGCTTCATGGCGCCAATGGCCAAAACAACAGCGTCGTATTGCTTCAAAATAGACTTTCCGGTAATGGTTTCCCCGACCGAAACATTGGTTTTAAATTCAATACCCTCCGTTTCGAATAGCTGAATTCTGCGGTCTATGACCTTTTTATTCAATTTAAAATCAGGAATTCCATAGCGCAATAAGCCACCCAAGGCATCGTCCCGCTCAAACACAGTCACGGTATGACCTGCCTGGTTTAATAGGTCGGCCGCAGACAAACCTGCCGGTCCCGAACCAATCACCGCTACCTTTTTCCCTGTACGCTTTTTAGGAATGCGCGGCTGAATAAACCCAAGTTCAAAGGCCTTTTCTACGGTAGAGGCTTCGTTTTCACGAATGGTTACTGACTCATCGTGGATGGCCAAAACGCAGGACTTTTCGCAGGGGGCTGGACAAACACGGCCGGTAAACTCGGGGAAACTATTGGTGGAATGTAAAATCTTACTGGCCTCTTCGTAATCTCCCTTATACAAAGCATCCTGCCACTCTGGAATTTTACTGGCTACCGGACAAGCCCAGTGACAGAAAGGAATACCGCAATCCATGCAACGGGAGGCCTGTAAGCGGCGATCCTGGTCGTTGAGCACCTGCTCAACTTCGCCAAAATCATCCACCCGTTCATTCACCGCCCGATTACCACTTACTTTGCGCTCAACTTCTATAAAACCTTTTGGATTTCCCATAACTCTATATTTTAGCATAAGGCCTTACGCCCTATTTAAAATTCAACTTAACTCTTATCTCAAGTTCGTGCTATTCTCTAATATAAGGAGCATCTTCTGTCTCGGCTAACTTGCGCTCCAATTCTACCAACTTCTGCTGCTGCAATACCTTTTTGTATTCAAATGGAATCACCTTTATGAATTTGGGCAGATAGAAATCCCAATTGACCAAAATCTCGCGAGCCTTTTCACTGTTGGTGTGCAACAAGTGCTTACTTAACATCAGCTGAAGTTCCTGTACATCTTCGTAATCGTGAACAGGACTCAGCTCTACCAATCCCTTATTACAGAAGTAATCGAAACTGCCTGTTTCATCCAGCACATAAGCAACGCCGCCGCTCATACCAGCTGCAAAATTTCGCCCCGTAGAACCTATCACGGCCACCCGACCGCCAGTCATGTATTCACAGCAGTGATCACCAACACCTTCCACTACCGCGTTGGCTCCTGAATTACGAACGGCAAACCGCTCTCCGGCTACACCATGCACGTACAGGAAGCCATCGGTGGCACCATACAACACCGTATTACCGATAATAATGTTCTCTTCAGGTTTAAAAGCAGAACCTTTGGGTGGTACTACCACTATTTTTCCGCCAGATAAGCCCTTGCCCAAATAATCGTTGGCATCCCCTTCCAGGCGCAGTGTCACACCTCTGACCAGAAAAGCACCGAAGCTTTGTCCGGCTGAACCCGTAAAGGTACAGTTAATGGTATCTTTAGGTAAACCTTCTTCTCCATATACTTTGGAGACCTCACCCGACAACATCGCCCCTACAGTCCGGTCCGTATTGCCAATGGCATGTGCCATCCACACCTTGGTCTTGTTTTGGATTGCCGGCCTGGCCTGACGAATCAATTCATGGTCCAGCACATTCTCCACCTTATGCTTCTGCAAGGTGGTCTGGCGCAATGAATATTTACGTCCCTCCTTGGGAAAATAGGTCAGGGCCGATAAATCCAGACCTTTGGTCTTCCAGTTGCCCACTTCCGGATCCTGCGATAACAAGTCCGAACGACCAATGATTTCATCCATCGATTTAACGCCCATAACTGCCAAATGCTCACGCACCTCCATGGCAATAAAGGTGAAGAAGTTAATCAGGTTTTTATACTTTCCGATAAAACGCTTGCGCAACTCTTCATCTTGTGTTGCAATACCTGCGGGACAGGTATTCAAATGACATTTCCGCATCATGATGCAGCCCAAAACAACCAGTCCGGAAGTAGCAAAACCATACTCCTCTGCTCCCATCAGAGCCATTTTTATGACATCCAGACCGGTCTTCAACTGACCGTCGGTTTGCAACTTGACGCGTCCACGCAGGTTGTTCAAGACCAATGTTTGCTGCACTTCAGCCAAGCCCAGCTCAACAGGCAATCCGGCATGCTTAATAGAACTCACGGGACTGGCGCCCGTACCCCCTTCGGTACCACTGATGACAATCAAGTCGGCATGCGCCTTAGCGACTCCGGCAGCTACCGTTCCCACACCACTTTCCGACACCAGCTTCACGCTGATGCGAGCACTGGGATTGGTACATTTCAAATCGAAAATCAGCTGGGCTAAATCCTCAATGGAATAAATATCGTGGTGAGGCGGTGGTGAAATCAATGTAATGCCCGGTGTAGAATTGCGCAGATGGGCGATTACCTTATCCACTTTATAACCGGGCAATTGACCACCTTCTCCGGGCTTTGCTCCCTGAGATATTTTTATCTGTAATTCATCGGCATTCACCAGATAGTTATTGGTAACACCAAAGCGTCCACTGGCTACCTGCTTAATGGCACTGCGGGCTTTGGACTTAAAACGGCTGGCATCTTCGCCACCTTCACCCGTATTGCTTCGTCCGCCAATTTTATTCATTGCCAGCGCCAAAGCCTCATGGGCTTCTTTTGAAATGGAACCATAGGACATGGCACCAGTGACAAAACGCCGCATAATAGACTCAACAGGCTCAACCTCCTTAATATCTATAGCTTCTCCCTTTCTCACCTTCAAAAAGCCACGCAAAAACAACGGTGTCCGGTTGTCTTCATCCACTCTTTGCGAATACTCCTTGAATTTGGCATAATCATTCTCAGAAGTGGCCCACTGCAACAACCCAATGGTTTCCGGATTCCAGCCGTGCTTCTCGCCCTTCTTGCGAAAAGAATAGGCACCAAAATTTTCAAAAGGCCCCTCTTCCTGAAGCTCGTCATAGGCCGCTTCATGAAACATAGCTGCTTCACGGGCCAATTCTTCAAAACCAACACCTCCAATGCGTGAAGAGGTACCAGTAAAATAAGGTTCAATGACTTCACGGGATACCCCAACGGCTTCAAAAATTTGCGCACCATGGTAGCTCCTTAGTGTTGATATACCCATTTTAGACAGCACTTTCATCAAACCTTTGTTAACCGATTTAATGTAGTTTTCCCGTGCCTCTTCGTAATCCATTTTAATCTTACCCTGCTTTACCATCTCATCAATTGCAGCAAAACAGACATAAGGATTAATAACACTGGCGCCATACCCCAAAAGCAAGGCAAAATGCATCACCTCACGCGCTTCGCCGGTCTCGACAATCAAACCAATCTGCATCCGCTTTTTGGCTTTCACCAAATGGTGGTGTACCGCAGAGGTTGCCAACAAAGAAGGCACTGCTGCCTCATCGGCAGATATATTGCGGTCACTCAAAATAACATAGTTGTTATCATCATCCACCGCCTTTTCAGCTGCTTTGCAAATTGCATCCACAGCGGCCTTTAAGCCTTTACCGCCCTCATTGACCTTATAGGTCATTGGAATGGTAACGTGGGTAAATTCTTCGCGTCGGTAATCCTTGATTTTTCCCAAATCGGTATTGGTCACCACAGGCGAGGCAAATTTGATAGAGCGGCATTGCGCAGGCGTTTCAGTCAATAAATTCTTAGATACAGATCCAATGTAACTGGTCAATGCCATAACCAGTCCTTCACGAATGGGGTCAATGGCCGGATTGGTCACCTGGGCAAACAACTGTCGGAAATAAGAAAACAAACGTTGGGGTTTACCTGATACGGCAGCCATGGGCGTATCATTACCCATCGAGCCTACCGGTTCGTTGGCCGTGGTTGCCATTGGAAAAATGATTTGCTCAAAATCTTCCTTGTTGTAACCAAAAGCCTTAAGGTAAGTATTAAACTTCTCACCCAATGAAGATGAAACCCTGTGCTTCACTTCAATGTCATTCATGCTGATCCGGTTATCTTTCAACCAGTTTTCATAAGGATGAAGGCGCGATAACTGAGATTTGGTCTCTTCGTCTGGAATAATAATCCCCAACTGGGTATCTACCAGCAATAGTTTTCCGGGACGTAAACGTCCCTTAACCACAATGTCTTCAGCGGGGAAGGTCTGCACACCCACTTCAGACCCCATAACGATCATGTTATTTTTGGTGATAACGTAACGCGACGGACGCAGCCCGTTGCGGTCGAGGGTTCCCCCAATAAAGCGACCATCAGAAAACACAATGGAAGCCGGACCATCCCAGGGCTCCATAATCGTGCTATGGTATTCGTAGTAGGCTTTCAGACTTGGAGGAATGGGATTCTTGTCATTCCACGATTCCGGTATCAGCATGGTTAGCGCGTGTGGCAAGGTGCGGCCAGTCATAAACAGAAACTCCAGCACATTGTCGAGCGACGCCGAATCACTCTTTCCGGGCTCAATCACCGGAAACAACTTTTTCAGATCCTCACCAAACAAATCAGACTCCAACAAGCCCTCACGGGCTTGCATCCACAAACGGTTACCTTTAATGGTATTGATCTCCCCATTGTGCGCCATCATGCGGAATGGCTGCGCCAAATCCCAGGTGGGGAAAGTATTGGTACTAAAGCGCGAATGCACCAAAGCAATGGCACTGCTGATGGCGGGATTTTTAAGGTCCAGGTAATAGTCGCCCAACTGCTCAGGCGTTAACATCCCCTTATATATAAAAGTTTTGCTCGACAATGAAACGATGTAGAAGTGTTCCTTTTGTTTGAGTGCCGACTGCCGAATTTTGTTTTCGGTCACCTTGCGGGCAATGAAAAGCTTGCGCTCCAAAACATCCTGTTCGTACTGCCCCTGAACAAATACTTGGCGGACAACCGGCTCATTGCTTTTGGCAATTTCACCCAACACCTTATTATTCACAGGCACATCCCTGTAGCCAATCAACTCCAGGCCTTCCACCTCCAGCTGTCGGTTCAACTCATCCACACAGATCATCCCCTCCTTTTCGTTGCGCGGAAGAAATACTAGTCCGGAGCCATATTTGCCAGCGGCAGGTAAGTTTAAACCAAAGCCCGAGAAAAGACTATGTGGTACCTGCATCAATATGCCTGCACCATCACCTGATTTGTTATCAGAACTTTCAGCACCTCTGTGGGTCATATTCACCAAGACTTCCAATCCGCGGCGTACAATCTCATTGGTCTTTTCACCTTTAATATTGGCCACAAAACCAATTCCACAGTTGTCATGCTCGTTAGCGGGATCATACATTCCCTGAGCTTTGGGCATTCGTTGTCGCATTTTCATACCTAAAATAATTTTCTGGCTTAATAAAACTCTGATTTGGAGGCTATCCTTGCAAGCGGCCACTTTTCACCGTCTTCAGAGTCCTATTCCTGGTTTATTACTCTGTTTATTTTTATTTATGAAGCTTTAGAAACCAAAAAAGGTTCTAAGAGAGGGCTTGCACCCGGGAAGTTAATACTATTAAAACATCACAAAAGTAATGATAAAAATTACATTTTAAAACTTTAATCATTCTTTTTGCGACATTTCAATTTCTTTAACACCGCTATTCTATTAAAATATCAATTCATGATACAACCTAAAGACCATTTGCAAACGTCCATCTGAACTCCATAAACAATCAAATAGGCTTAATGGCTGAATAGCAGACTCTGTATTAACAAAAAAATCAATAATGCAAATATATCAAAAAGATAGCAATTTGAAAATAATTGCAACATTTTATCACAATTGCTTGTTTATTAATTACAGTTCGTTACTTTTGTATCGTGATTTGTTTCTAATCATTATAATTAACTATTTAAAAATATCAACCATGTGTGGATTTGCAGTTTATACCGGAGGGGACAAAAAGCTGAAGCTTGACATGGCCCATGATTTCAAAAAGATTCAGTACAGAGGGCCAGACAACTCCATCATCAAAGACTTTGGAAATGAAGGTTGGATGGGCTTTCACCGTTTAAAAATTATGGATCTGTCAGATGCCGGTAATCAACCCCTTAGCTATAATAATATCCACCTGGTATGTAACGGTGAAGTTTATAACTTCAGACAACTGCGAAAAGATTACGAAGAAACCTTCTCTTTTCAATCGGAAAGCGATTGCGAGGTAATACTACCGCTTTTTATGGAGAAAGGAATTGTTGGAATGGCTCAGGGCTTGGATGCTGAATTTGTCTGCGTAATATATGATGATATCGAAAAGAAATATTTCGCTGCGCGCGACCCAATTGGTATTCGACCTTTGTTTTACGGCTACGATCAACAGCGCAAGATATGTTTCGCAAGTGAAATGAAAAGTCTTCACCGTGTCTGTGATGAAATTCACCCCTTTCCCCCTGGCTATTGCTACGATGGAGAGAAAATGGTCCAATACACCGATATTTCAAAGGTAGATAAGTTTCACGACGATGAACAGGAGGTGATCTTTCAAAAAATCAATGAACTGTTTACCAAATCGGTAGAAAAACGCATGGACGCCGATGCGCCTGTGGGCTTTTTGTGTAGCGGAGGTTTGGATTCCAGTCTGGTTTGTGCCATAGCTGCAAGATTGACGGATAAACCGATTAAGACATTTGCGGTAGGCATTGAAGACGGCCCCATTGACACCAAATATGCGCGCATTGTGGCCGATTATCTAAAAACAGATCACACGGAAGTACTCTTTACCAAACAACAAATTTTTGATTGCTTAAGCACTTTGATATACAGCACCGAGACATGGGACATCACTACCATTCGCGCTTCCATGGGTATGTACTTGCTATGTGAGTACATCGCTAAAAATACCGAAGTTAAAGTATTGCTGACAGGAGAAATAGCCGATGAAATATTTGGCTATAAATATACCGACTTTGCACCGGGAGCCGATGCTTTTCAAAAAGAAGCCGAGAAAAGACTTCGGGAACTTTACATGTATGATGTTTTGAGGGCTGACCGCTGCATTTCGGTGCACGGACTCGAAGCACGTGTGCCATTTGGGGATTTGGATTTTGTAAAATACGTAATGGCCATTGATCCTGAAAAGAAAATGAACTATACCGGTATTGGCAAATACCTGTTGCGCAAGGCCTTTGAGGACAATTACCTGCCAACAGAAATTCTGTACCGCGAAAAAGCTGCCTTTTCTGATGCCGTAGGCCATAGCGTGGTAGATTACCTGAAAGCCTATGCAGAGGAGCTTTATTCAGAGGCAGACATGGAAGCAGCCAAGGCAAAATACCCCTATGCCACACCCTTTTCAAAAGAGTCGCTGATGTACCGAGACATTTTTGAAAGCCACTTCCCCGGCCGTGCTGAAATGATAAAAGATTTTTGGATGCCCAATAAAGAGTGGGCCAACTGTAACGTCAACGACCCCAGTGCCAGAGTACTTCCTAACTATGGCAAAAGTGGGGAGTAATGGGAAACATTAAAGAACCGTCCTAAACCGTTCCGTTTCCTAAACCTGAGAAATCCGGAAAAGTCATCTGTTTTACCTGGTGGTGACTTTCTCCGGATTTCCTTTTTTCTATCCCATAATAGTTCGCTAATCTTTTTTACTTGATTTACAAGCAGTTGTCATTTCTCTAACTGTGTGCGTAATTAGCTTATAATTAAGGATCTGCTTTCAACTAATGACTTAATAACCTAACGACCTATTATCCTTTATAGTGGTAATAAAACCAGCAGATCGCTTCTATTCCTCTCAAAAACTGCTCCACAGGGAAATTTTCATTGGGACTGTGGATGGCGTCGGACTCCAGGCCAAAACCCATCAGGACAGATTTTAAACCCAAGATGTCTTCAAAGCTGGATATAATGGGAATACTGCCGCCACTTCTTACAGGCACAGGCAACTTTCCATACACTTTTTCATAAGCTTTCTCCGCTGCCTTATACGCAGGAATATCAATTGGGCACACATAGCCTTGGCCCCCATGCAGGGACGTGACTTTAACTTTAACGGAAGCGGGTGCAATTTTTTCAAAATGTGCCTTGAATAATTCTGCTATTTTTTGGTGGTCCTGATTAGGTACCAATCGGGTGGATATTTTCGCATAGGCCTTCGAAGGCAAAACCGTCTTAGCCCCCTCACCAGTATAACCTCCCCAAATGCCACATACATCGAAGGAGGGACGAATACCTGTACGTTCATTGGTCGTGTAACCAGCTTCACCCGATAATTCAGTCACATCAATGGCTCTTTTGTAAGCCTCCTCATCATAAGGAGCTTTGGCCATTAAAGTCCGTTCTTCCCGACTGACCTCAATCACATCGTCATAAAATCCGGGAATGGTGATGTGGTTGTGGTCATCCGTCATTTGAGCAATCATCTTGGCCAACACATTTATGGGATTGGCCACTGCCCCTCCGAACAGACCTGAGTGTAAATCCCTGTTGGGACCTGTTACTTCTACTTCCCAATAGGCCAATCCGCGCAAACCGGTAGTGACTGAGGGGATATCTCTGGCTATAATGGAGGTATCAGAGACTAAAATGATGTCGGCTTTAAGCAGTTCCTTATGGGCTTCACAAAAAGCAGGCAAATTGGGCGAACCAATTTCCTCTTCACCCTCAATCAAAAATTTAACGTTGCATTTGAGCAAATCATGCTTCATCAAGTACTCAAAAGCCTTGGCGTGCATAAAAGCCTGCCCCTTGTCATCATCAGCTCCCCTGGCATAAATCTTACCATCTTTAATAACTGGTTCAAAGGGATCCGTATCCCAAAGATTGCGCGGGTCAACAGGCATCACGTCCATGTGACCATAAACCAGCACAGTGGGAAAAGAGGGATGCACTATTTTTTCGCCATAAGTCACCGGGTTACCCTGGGTTTCCATCACCTCAGCCTTGTCAGCACCACCTCCTAAAAGGATTTTCTTCCACTGCTCCGCGGCTTTATACATGTCAGGTTTGTGCTGGCTCTCCGAACTGATCGAAGGAATTCGTATCAATTCTAAGAGTTCATCTAAAAATCGTTGCTGATTGTCAGCAATATAAGTCTTTAGGTTTTCCATATTTTACGTTCAAATTATTCGCAGGAATATACACAGTCGGCACAAGTAGCCAGTCTGACACACCCCTGCTCCTTCAATATTTCCACAAGACAGGCCACCATAGCCTTTTCGTCCTCACAATCTGCGCACAAGGGGTTTTCGGTATATTGCAAAAAGAATTCTTCCAAATCCTCGTCGGTGGGACTTGAAATCTCACCTTCCACCTGGCCATCAACCAATTTTAACACCATCATTGAGGTAATACCCGCATCGAGTAACAGCACATAACGTTGATACGAACTTTGCACTTGCTCCTCAATAGAATTGCCTGGCTGACGACTTGTCTGACATCCGGCCAGCAACAGAATAACAACAAACAACAAGAGTGCGGGTAGCCAACCTGAACGCTTGAAATGATATACCCTCATATAATTTTAATTCTTTTATGTGATTGCAAAAAACACCAAATACTTACCCCGGCAAAACCAGAATAAGTCATTACGCTTGTCAGAAATGCAATTGCAGAAACGAAATTCATTCCTCAAAACCTGCATAGATACTGCAATATAGTAAAAACCCCTACCCTGTCAAACAAAAAACCCCTTTTTTAAAGGGGTTTTTTGCTAAAGTCAATATCGTGATTTTCCCGGCAACCGGGCACTTGTCTATATCTAAGCCATATTATGGAAAACATTGGTCACATCGTCGTCCTCTTCAAACTTACCCAGCAATTTTTCAATGGCAGCCTGCTGTTCTTCGTTCAAGGCTTTGGTTTCGTGCGGAATGCGTTCAAACTCGGCATTCAGTATCTCAAATTCGTTCTCTTCCAGATATTTTTGGATGGGGCCAAAACCTTCGAAGTCACCATAGACCATGATGTAATCCTCTTCTATAAAAACTTCCTGCACCCCAAAATCGATCAATTCTAATTCCAACTCTTCGGCATCAACACCTTCTTTGGTGGTAATCTTAAAGCTACACTTGTGGTCAAACATATAATCCACGCTTCCGGTGGTTCCCAGCGAACCACTATTCTTGTTAAAATAACTGCGAACATTGGCCACTGTTCGGGTAGGGTTGTCAGTAGCTGTTTCCACAATCATAGCAATACCAAAGGGACCATAGCCTTCATAAACAACTTCCTTATAATCTGCCTGATCCTTAGAGGATGCCTTTTTGATGGCACGCTCCACATTCTCCTTAGGCATATTGGCGGCCTTGGCATTTTGCATCAGCACCCGTAAGCGCGGGTTGGCAACCATATCGGGACCGCCGCTCTTAACAGCAATAACAATTTCTCTTCCAATTTTGGTGAAAGTCTTGGCCATATTGCCCCAACGCTTCATCTTGCGGGCTTTTCTATATTCAAATGCGCGTCCCATGTTATCTGATTATTAATTAGTGTCAATAAGAAAACTACTGATTTTTAAGTCTTTGGTAAGAAAGCGTCAAAGACTAAATTAGGGAAACAAATTTAAACATTTATCAATTACCTGAATCATCCGTCCCCTGCTCTTTTAAAATTTTCTCTGCCTCTTCCATCTCATGATAAAAGGCCTCACCATATTTACGGGTGATGGCCTCCTGCAAAAACTTGAAAATGGGCACTCCTTTTTCTGTCCCTAATAATCTGGCGGGACCACAAATGGGCCATTGATGGTAGTTCAAGGCTTCAAAATCACTGTATTTGCTAACCCTAATGGGGTATAAATGACACGATATGGGTTTCTTAAAGTTGATCAGGCCCTCGTTATAAGCCTTTTCAATGGTGCACTTGCAGACGCCCTTTTCATCGAAATAGGTATAGACACATTCTTTACCATTGATAATGGGTGTCACTTTATCACCATCTACATCCACTTCCCAAACCCCTTTCTTTTCAATCTCCTCCAATGCTTTTTGCGAAAGCATTGGCTTTATGTGCGGAAAAACAGCTTCCAGGATAGCGGTTTCCTCATCTTCCAAAGGGGCTCCTGATTCTCCTTCTACACAACAAGCGCCCATACATTTTGGCAAATCACATATAAAGTGACGCTCAAAAATATCCAGACTAATCAATTTATCATCTATTTGAATCATCGATCCGTATTTATCAATAAAAATGCAGCAAATCCACAAGGGAATTGCTGCACAAAGAAATCACTTTTATTCCATTACGACAAGGTAATCAAACTCTTTCCAGTCATTTCCCCCGGTTTTTCTAAGCCCATAAGCGCAAGAATGGAAGGGGCGACATCTGCCAGAATACCATCTTGAACCTCACCTTTGCGCTCTGTTACCCAAATAAAAGGTACGGGATTCAATGAGTGCGCTGTGTTGGGTGAACCATCAGGATTAACAGCATTATCAGCATTGCCATGATCGGCAATGATAATGGCTTCATAGCCATTTTCCTTAGCCGTTTCAATCACATCTTTCAGACATTCATCCACAGCCTTCACGGCTTTCATTATGGCCTGGTAATCTCCGGTATGACCTACCATATCACCATTGGCAAAATTCAAAGCGATGAAATCGAACTTCTGCTTTTTCAACTCAGCCACCATCTTATCTTTCACTTCATAAGCACTCATCTCAGGCTGTAGATCATAAGTGGCGACCTTGGGAGAATTTACCAAAATGCGCTCTTCTTTAGCAAACACTTCTTCACGACCACCAGAGAAAAAGAAGGTAACGTGGGCATATTTTTCTGTCTCGGCCATGCGCAACTGTGCCAGTCCGTTGGCAGCAACTACTTCACCCAGGGTACGGCTAACATTGTCTTTATCAAACAATACATGCATACCTCTATAGGTAGCATCGTAAGGCGTCATGGTACAATAATACAGCGGCATTGTTTTCATGCCTTCTTCGGGCATGTCGCGCTGCGTTAGCACTTCAGTTATTTCACGGGCCCGGTCATTACGGAAGTTGAAAAAGATAACCACATCACCTGCCTGAATGGAACCAACGGGCTGTCCTGCAGCATCCACATGCACAATGGGCTTGATAAATTCATCGGTTACGCCATTGTCGTACGACTGCTGAATGGCACCCACTATATCTGAAGTGGCTTCACCAACCCCGTTTACCATCAAATCATAAGCCAGTTTAACGCGCTCCCAACGCTTATCTCTGTCCATCGCATAGTAACGACCAATTACCGAGGCCACCTGCGCATTATTGCCCTTGATATGGTCCGTCAACTCGGTCAAATAACCTTTCCCACTGCGCGGATCCGTATCGCGACCATCCATAAAAGCATGCACAAAGACTTTTTCAATACCGGCTTGGGTAGCTACATCGGTCAGCTTATACAAATGCTCCTGACTGCTGTGAACGCCTCCTTTCGAAACCAGACCCAAAAAATGAATCTGCTTATTGTTTTCTTTGGCATAGGTCAAAGCCTTAACCAGTTCAGGATTCTGTGCTATCGAATTGTCCCGAATGGCCAGATTGACCTTCACCAAATCCTGGTAAACCACGCGTCCCGCACCAATATTTAAGTGACCTACTTCGGAATTGCCCATTTGACCGTCCGGCAGACCTACATTTTCGCCGGAAGCCTGCAACTGAGAATTGTGGTATTGAGCCACCAGACTATCAAAATAAGGCGTATCACCATTATAAACGATGTCTGAGACAGACTTATCACCATAGCCCCAGCCATCTAAAATTACCAATATTGTTTTCTTACTCATAAGGAGAGATGTTTTATATATTTTTATTGAATAAACAGCACTGAGACACTTATGTTTAACGACAAAATTGGAAAAAGCACCACACGCTATCCTCCTGCCCCATAAATGCCCTGCAAAAATACCCAAAAATGCTCAAAATCAAAGCCTCAAAGTGTTAATCAATAGTAAAACAACAAAGCCGGCATAAAGCCGGCTTTGTTGGGTGGTACCACCTGGAATCGAACCAGGGACACATGGATTTTCAGTCCATTGCTCTACCAACTGAGCTATGGTACCAGTAGTTACTTTTTTGTTTAGAGAGCTTAAATAACAAAGCTCTGAATCAATTAACCCTTAAAATTCTTGTTGGCAAAACATTTCAAAATATCACCTTCAAAAAACAGTCATGAGCATTTGATGACTTGTGGTACCACCTGGAATCGAACCAGGGACACATGGATTTTCAGTCCATTGCTCTACCAACTGAGCTATGGTACCTCTTTGAAAACGCGGTGCAAATATACGCAAAGATTTCTTTCCTCAAAATGCTCAGCTAAAAAATATTGTCCATATTTACTAGCCCTGCTCAGGGTATTGTTTTACTCCCCAAATCCTCAAACAGTTATCAGTCAAAAATTCTTCCTCACGAGACCGTTGAAATTTCATACAGATTAACGTGCGCAGTCCATCTTCGATTGACGGGGACGGACTATGTGTGTTAAATGCCCTTTTCATTAATCAATCGCAAAATAGATCCTTCCGATTAAAGTACGTTTATTCCACTATGTTTTATACTTTTGTAGCTGATTTTGAAACCGAGCAATGGAGCTATATACACATACTTTTCCCAACGGTATCAGGCTGATACATTACAAAACACAATCGCCGGTTGGGCACTGCGGACTAATGATTAACACCGGGTCGCGCGATGAGCAGGAGAACGAACATGGGATGGCCCATTTTATTGAGCATGTCATTTTTAAAGGCACCCAAAAACGAAAAACTTACCATATCCTCAGCCGGATTGATGATGTTGGCGGTGAACTGAATGCCTATACCACCAAAGAAGAAACCTGTATTTATGCCTCATTTTTGATGCAGGACTACGACCGGGCGCTGGAATTATTGCACGACATCACTTTCAACTCCACTTTCCCGGTCAAAGAACTGGAGAAGGAGAAGGAAGTAATCATTGATGAAATCAACTCTTACAAGGACAATCCTTCGGAACTCATCATTGATGATTTTGAAGAGCTCGTTTTTAACAAGGACCCCATGGGTCGGAACATTCTGGGAACGCCGGAAATGCTCACAACCTTTGGGCAAAAGGACATCAAAAAGTTCGTAGCCAACAATTACCATACCGACCAAATGGTTATTTGTTCGGTGGGACAAATGGAGCCGGCCAAAGTGCTCAGAATAGCCACGAAATATTTTAAGGATGTCCCGGCCAACCTCAGAACAAACAAAAGACCAACGACCCTGCCATACCAGCCCCGCAGTCTGGATAAAAAAATGGACACCTTCCAAAGTCACATCGTTCTGGGTAATATTGCTTATGATTTGGATAATCCGAAAAGATTCGGGCTATTACTGCTCAATAATATCATTGGTGGCCCGGGCATGAACAGCCGACTGAACATGGCTCTGCGTGAGAAAAACGGGATTGCCTACAACATAGAATCCATTTATACCCCCTATTACGGCACCGGTATCTTTTGCATTTACTTTGGCACCGACGCAGATAATCTCAGCAGAAGTCTGCGCGTGGTCAACCGCGAACTCAAAAAACTGAGGGATACCAAGTTGGGCAAATTGCAATTGCACAATGCCGTGCGCCAATTAAAAGGTCAAATAACCATTGCCAACGAAAACCGTGAAAACCTTATGCTGTCCATTGGCAAAAGCTACATGATGTAC
>DHVH01000027.1 GCA_002412555.1 Marinilabiliaceae bacterium UBA5213
CGGTTGCTCCGGTAACGGGGCATTTTCCTATGTTTTTCGGGTTGTTTTCCATGATTTTGGTATTTTGAATTTCTATAAATATACGAAAAAAAATCTCCGCGCCAGTTTGTGGTATTTGTCAGATAGTTAATTACATAAAAATGAGCCAAAATTTCGAGAAAAATTGGCTCGTTTTTAAATGTCACATATACAATTAGTTACCACAAACTGGCGCGGAGACTTTCTCGCATCCATATTTGCACCCAGGAAGTCTCTTTTGCAAGTGTTTGGTAAAAAAGCAGATGCCCAAAACTGGCGCGGAGATCTTTTCGCGCCACCTTTTGTTACTTCAGCACTACCTCGTCAATTAAATTGAGTGTATCCGGATTATAGACCTTCATTTTGATGTTCTTGCCGTCGATATAGAAGAGGCACAGGGCATTTTCTACGCTAAATGATTGTGTGTGGCTGCTCCACGGCAACACCTCCTGCCCGTAGTAGGGAGCTCCGGCAGCGCCGTTATTTATCTGGTAGATCGGGCGGGTAACATTGAGCTTTTTGTGCGGGTAGTTTTCGGGGTAGATTGGCATGTCGGAGGTTAATTTGAGCCAGTTATAGTTGTGCTCATCTCCGGTAAGTATACCTACCACCTTGGTGCTCTCGTTGATTAAAATGTCAAGGTATTCATCACGTCTTTCGATAATCCCCTTATCAACAGGTTTGCCGGCTATAAAAGGCCTTTTGCTGTTATCGCCGCTATACCACATATCGTCCCGGCTGTGACCTCCGTTTGGAAATGCTGGAGTGTGCTGAGTTACAAAAATGTGGTCAATATCTCTATCTTTTTCAAGCTTAGCAATGGTCTCCCTCAGCCATTTAATCTGATTATCCATTAAGTAGCCATGCAGCCCGCCGCCTAATGTTGGCTGATTGTTAACTGACGGAGCGTACCAGTAGTTGCTGTTGAGTACAATCATGGCAACATTGCCATAGGTGTAGTAATAGACATTCTCTTTGTATGAAGGGAAATCTTTGTTTTGGGTATCAGGATCATATTTGTTGTTGTCCTCGCTCAGGGGCCCGTTTTCCGGATTTACAAACTCCTCTGCAAATAACGCCTCAGAAGAGTGAGTTTCATAAGGGAAAGCGTTAATAAATCCCTGCTGGCGGCCATTTTCGTCCCTGAAGATGTGACCCAATACTTCATGATTACCCATTCCGGCATAAAATGGCATATAATGCCAAAATGGTTCTATCGATTTTTTCCAATTGTAGTATTGAAGGCGCTGTGCCTCTTTATTGCTCAGATAACCATTAATCATATCGCCGGTAAACTGTATAAAACTCGCCTCCTTCATATGAGCAAGAGCCGCTATCTTTTTCATAATGTATGCATTGGCTCCAAGAATCCTTCTCTCTCCTCCGCCCGTAGCATGGCGACTGTCGCTGGAATAGCCGAATACAAACGCCTTTCTGCTTCCTTTGCCCGGGGCTGTTTTAAGATAGTATGACTGGGACTGAATGCCGTAATTCACTTTGTAATCGTACTTTTTATCCGGCACAAGTCCTTCGACATTCCATTGGTGGTAATTTGACTCCTTGTTGCTTTCGTATATTTTCCCGTTTATTTCTAAACTGGTTTTTATGGGATGTGTTGTTTTATACCAAATTATGGCCGAATTATCGGTAACAATACTTACAAAAGGGCCTTCATAAATTGCCGGAACAACCTCAAAAGGGCCGGTTCCGTTCAATCCAATAATCCCATCAAAGAGAATCACTCCGCTTTCATCAGCCAACCTGTAACCGATACTCAGATATCCATTCTCTTTCCATTCCACAAAATCGTATGGGTATTTGAAATCATCCTTAATGTTTATATCAACTTTGCCGTTTTGTGCCACAATGCTCCTTCGGTAAACTGGGAGTGGGTGAGGGGCCTTTCCGTAAGGTATCAGCCCATAGGTTACTGTGCCCCTGAAGTTGCCAAAATCTATATTTACACCGGTTTCTGTCCCGGTAGCTTTGCCAAGAAACTGCTCAATTGTAATGGTGTTGGGAACCTCTTCTGCAAAGTATTTTTTACCCTCCAGTTCAAAGTACAACTTTCCGTTGTTGTCATATGCAAGGTTTTTATGAGAGGCCGGGATTCTGGGTTGTTGAGCCACCAACACAGTGGCACACATTATTGAAATGGCTATAAGTATTTTCGTTTTCATAGTTGCGAACTTAAAGTGAATTTGCTGATGCTATATCAAAGAGATATAACAAAGATGATATGATATAAGTTCGTCATGAAAACATTATTCCGAATCAAGCCACTCTATTCTATTTTGGATTTCTATAGAAGTCATTCAGAGAGTTAGTGTAGTAGCTATAGTTAATTTTACTGTTTCGTTGGAAAATTCGTGGCTCTTTATATCCAACAGGGACTAAAGTTAATTTAGTCATTCTATTGATTGATTTAAATTTATCAGAATTTAAGGTTTTTTGGTCAAACAGAACATCAAAATAGAATAAATACTTCCCTATCCATTTTATGTAGCTCTCGGAATCTTCTTTGCTTAGCTCCCCTTGCTTATTTACTAGTTTCAAGCCTACATTTTTATTGTAAATTTCTTTTTGAAATTCAACACCATTCAATGGGGTTCCGTTTAATGTGGGAATAATATTGAATTGTGGATCTATAAAAATCCATTTATTAAGTTCCCGAGAAAAAACCTCTGTTACAACGTGTCCTGCTCCACGCCTTACTTTTTCTACGTCTCTGGTTTTTAGGCCCAACGTTCTGGCCGGAATGCCAATGCTGTTTAAAGCAGAGGTTGCTACAATTCCATACTCAACACATCTGAATTGTTTTCCTTGTTGTGCTTCGGCAAGAATGGTTAATGCATCTTGTTTGGTTGGAGTATTACTGCCATTATGGCTCCATTGTTGGTTTGTCCAATCTGAAATAATCTTGATTTTTTCGAATTCACTCTTTTGACCGGATACTAAAAGCTCCAGTTTATACTTATTTCTTAACTCCCTCAGGTAATCGTTACCCAATGTGTCGGAATAATAAAACTCATAAAGAGAATCAGGGTCTTCATTTGAGTAAGAGATCTCTTTCAAACCTGATGATGGGCTAATATTTACTAATTGAAAGAATGAAGAGCAACTGCATAACAAAATGCTGCTAAATAAGATTGCTAAAGTTTTTTTAACCATAATTTATCATTTAATAGTTTGAAAGTAAATCCTTGTAAAAACTGTTGCCAATTATCTCTGCAGCAGCTTGAAAGTCGCTTTCGTTGACCTGAACTGTCACATTTTCTGCAGGGTTAAAACCGCCATAAACATTTATAATTGATGAGGCAGGATTGTCTGAAATGAGCAAGCAGTATATGTCGGACTCTTCAAGTAGTGCTTGAATCTCTTTTGCTACGCCCATATCATCGACCTGGAGTAGAGTTATAATGTTGTTTTTCATGTGTGTAGAGGGTATATATTTTTAATTCTTTACAAGACGTACAGAGAAGCCACACTGTTTAAGATGGCCTGGAACCCATAGCAAGTCTGCTGTAGAGTTGTGGATATAGCGATGACGTGCATAGTCTGAATTATATTGTGTTGAGGTCCACCAATAGGCGTATCGTCCTATATATTCGAACTCTCCATGACCCCATCGCACACCTCCGGGAAGGCCGGTAAAACC
>DHVH01000083.1 GCA_002412555.1 Marinilabiliaceae bacterium UBA5213
GAGCATGTCTCCGCGACCAATCAACTGGTTGGCGCCTGGTGAATCGAGGATGGTGCGACTGTCGATCATGGAGGCCACTTTGAAGGCGATGCGCGTGGGGAAGTTGGCTTTAATAACGCCCGTGATAATGTTGGTAGAGGGACGCTGAGTGGCAATGATCATGTGAATACCTACAGCTCTTGCCAGCTGGGCAATACGTGCAATAGGCAACTCCACTTCCTTGCCGGCAGTCATGATTAAATCGGCAAATTCATCAATAATGACCACGATGTAAGGCAGAAAGCGGTGACCCTTTTCGGGGTTGAGTTCCCGTTTGGTGAATTTATGGTTGTACTCTTTGATGTTTCGGGTATGCGCCTTTTTAAGTAAATCATAGCGCTCTTCCATTTCAATGGTGAGCGAGTGCAGGGTATTGACCACCCGTTGGACATCGGTAATGATGGGGTCTTCTTCGTCGGGTAATTTGGCCAGGTAATGACGCTCCAACTTGCTGTAGATGTTCAATTCTACTTTTTTGGGATCGACCAGTACGAACTTGAGTTGTGACGGATGTTTTTTATATAATAATGACGTGATGATGGCGTTGAGACCAACCGATTTTCCTTGTCCCGTAGCACCTGCCACCAGCAGGTGCGGAGCCTTGGTGAGGTCAAAGACAAAGGTCTCGTTAGAAATGGTCTTGCCCATGGCCACGGGCAGTTCAAATTTGGTGTTCTGGAATTTTTTGGATGAGATGATGGAGCGCATAGAGACAATCTCCGGCTCTGAATTAGGAACCTCTATGCCAATGGTTCCTTCACCCGGAATGGGGGCTATGATACGTATGCCCAGTGCCGATAAGGAAAGGGCGATGTCATCTTCCAAATTCTTGATTTTGGAAATACGCACTCCGGGCATGGGGACTATCTCATATAGCGTTACTGTGGGACCAACAGTGGCTTTGATGCTTTTGATCTGTATTTTATAGTCCTCCAGTGTTTTAACAATTTTGTTCTTATAGTAAATGAGTTCCTCCTCGGTTACTTGTGCCTGATCACCGCGGTGATCATCCAGTAAATCGAAGGTGGGCATTCTAAAGGAGGAAAGATCCAGGGTTGGGTCATAATCGCCCTGCGGCAGGTTCTCGGTGGTGAAAATGATTTCTTCCGAAGCAGCCTTTTCTATTTTAAGCTCCAGATGACTGTCGGGTTGCTCTTCTTCTTTGGCCTCAAAACTCTTTTTAGGTTTGAAATCCAGGTTCCCAACCTCTTCCCCAGGCGATTTGTCGAGAGGTGCGGTTGGTCTATGTTGCTCAGCTACCTCTATTTTTTTATCAAAGAAGTCCCCTGAACTGTCCGGTTGCAATGGTTGCTCATCGACTTCCTTTTTAAATGGTACAACCATATTTGGTTGAATGCGGGCGCCTTTTTTCAGCATGGGAATGAACCATTCAAAATTGATGGCCATGTACGAAAGCAGAACCAATACTATTAAGATAAGCGTGCCTATCCAGCCAATGGTAGAAGTGAGCCATTTGCTCACATGGAAACCATGGGCGCCGCCCAGAAGCAGGTATTTATCATTCAGTGATTCTAAAAAGAAAAATCCAAGTGTGATGGATACCCAAATGGTGATCAGTGCCGCATGGAAAAAGGTTTTTTTCAGGGGCACCACTCTTGCTCCCAGGAGGCGTAGACCGCCCACAAAGAGCAGGAAAATGATAGAAAAGGAAGCAATGCCGAACCAGTCGTTAACCATAGTATCTGCCAGCCATGCGCCCAGTTTGCCGGTTACATTTTCCACCTGAATGGAAGAATCGGCCAGTAAATCGCCGAAGGGCAGATCAAACTTGCTGCGGTCGGCATATCCACTTTGAAAGAAGGAGAAAAAGGCCAAAGTCAGAAACAGAGAAACAGCCACCGTAAGCAAACCCGCTATAAAGCGCAGTTTGTAATTCTGAAAACCATCTTTTAACGATTTGATAGGATGGCCGGAATATTTTTTGCCGTTTTTTGATGCAGGCTTTTTTTGCTTAGCACTCATAGGTATATCTTATGGTATCAATTCACAAAAATAGTAAGAAGCTGATGAATTTCAGTTTTTATGGGAAGTTTTCTTTTTGTGCTCATAACCATGTTTACTCATGGAAAATTTATGAATATTGCAGGCTCGTTACCTGGCATTTTTATCTTTGAAAAATATACACAGGGATAATTAAGTAACGTAAAAATTTGGCAAATATGATGCACGCTACCATTATTCGAGACTTCGACAGAAAGTGAAAAACAGTGATCAACTATTCTGGTATTAAAACCGACAGCGAAATTTTAGGCGTTCATCACTGATTTTATGAGTGTCTCAATTTCTTCAATGGTAGTTGGTTGGTAGCCGGCAGGTATTTCAAATATTTCATCGGGGTGAGACTCCTCGATGATGGTTTCGGCTTTCAGGTGAAAGATGATGTTTTGGTAAACAATTTCGAACTCCAGCATCAAGCCGGGAATCATTCCGAAAGGTGTGTTGCGGTTGGGGTCTTCTATCCCTATTTCATTGGTGTACCAGATGTTAAGGTTGGGATAATTGGGGTTGTTAGGGATGTAGGTGGCTTTGTGACAATTGAAACCTGCAATAACCCGGGGTTCTTCGTCGCTTAATTTAATGTTTTGCTTAGAGGCACCGTTGAAAAGGAAGAGGGTTGATTCTTTGTCGGAGGGCACATATACCCTTTTTTCGAGAATTTTAAGCAGGGTAAAAAAACTATCGCACTCATTCTGATGAATGAATTCAAGGTTGTAGAGGTTGAGGTTGCTTTTGAAGGTTGCTCTTTGATTGCGCTCGCTAAAATTAATTTTCATTTCAGTGGGAAACAGAAATGACATGCCGTTGGAACTGATGTTTTGCGGATAGGTAATATTATAAATTATGGTTCCCTGGGTAATACCTCTGTCGGCAGCTTTTCCTTCAGGTTGCCTGCAATTGCTTGTCAGTAAGCCTACTAATAATAGTGTCAGTGCTGTTGTTGTCAGCTTTTGATTACTCATAAATTTGATTTTCTGTGGTCTTCAAAGGTATGTTTTTTTGAACTATCTCTGTTATCATTTATCCGGCGATTGAGTGTGTCTGTCAAAAAATACTGTTATATTTAATTTGGTCTTTGGCCGGACGGACTTTTCCTATAAACCCGGGATGGCCTTTTTTTGAAGGGAAGCTGATTGTGAGTTTAGTAAGGGCGGTAAGCAAACTTGTTGGCATCAATACCGAGCGTAGGTTAGTCTTAATTATTAAAAGTGAAAATATGGAACTGGTTAATCGAAATTTTTTGACACTATTGGATTTTACGAGTGATGAAATCTACTATCTGTTAGATCTGGCTGCTCAGCTCAAGGAGGATAAGAAGAGTGGCAATGAGATTAAGTATCTAAAGAATAAGAACATTGCTTTGATATTTGAGAAGACCTCAACGCGCACCAGGTGCGCGTTTGAGGTGGCAGCTTTTGATCAGGGGGCGAGTGTGACCTATTTGGGACCTTCCGGATCGCAGATAGGGCACAAGGAATCTATTAAAGATACAGCCCGGGTCTTGGGGCGTATGTACGATGCCATTGAATACCGGGGATATGGCCACCATATAGTGGAGACGCTGGCACAGTTTGCCGGTGTTCCAGTATGGAACGGACTCACCGATGCCTTTCATCCCACGCAGGTGCTGGCTGATTTGTTAACCATAAAGGAGCATTGCAGCAAGCCTTTTGAGGAAATAGTGCTAGTATATATAGGGGATGCGCGCAATAACATGGCCCATTCTTTGATGATTGGCGGCGCTTTAATGGGAATGGATATACGTCTGGTGGCACCGGAATCACTCTTGCCTGAACGCGATTTGGTTGAGAGATGCAGGAAAATTGCAGAAACCACGGGTGCAGAGGTTACACTGACCAGTCACGTTGCCGAAGGTGTAAAAAATGCAGATTTCATCTATACAGATGTCTGGGTATCAATGGGTGAGCCCGAGGAGGTATGGCAGCAGCGCATTGACCTGTTGAAACCGTATCAGGTTAACCAGCAATTGATGGATTTAACGGGCAATGCCAACTGTCAATTTTTGCATTGCCTGCCTGCCTACCACAACCGTGAAACGACCATTGGGGAGTGGGTTTATAAGCTCTTTGGCATGGATGGGGTGGAAGTGACCGAGGAGGTATTTGAGTCGGCGGCTTCTATTGTGTTTGATCAGGCTGAAAACAGGTTGCATACGATTAAGGCGGTGATGGTGGCGACGATGGGGTGAGGGAAGGGTTGATGGTTGATGGTTGATGGGGTGGGAAGAGTAGGAAGGTCATTAGGTCAATAGGTCAATAGGTCAATAGGGATGAACCACCAACTATAAACAATCAAATCACAACAATGAACTCACAACCATAAAACTATAAACTATAAACTATAAACCATCAACTCATAAACTATAAACTATAAACCATCAACTCATAACTATAAACCATCAACTCACAACTAAAAACAGTTGACTGCTCACTGATCATTGTTGACTGATGACTGATGACTGTTCATTGTTCACTGATGACTGATGACTGTTTATTGTTCACTGATCATTGTCCCCGATAACTGTTCACTGAAAAAGGAGGTGGATTTGTGACAGATTAAAAAATTTATTGCCATTTTCATTTTGATTTGAAGTTAAATGCGCCTATTTTTGCGTGTTAAATAAATTATTGATTAATCCTTAGTGCATCATTATCAAACTCATGGTTGACTTACTTTATATTCCTAAAGATTACAAATCGCCACTCGATCTCAAGCAAACAGAGCATGCGATTACCATTATTAAGGATTCGTTCCAGACTTTTCTTTCGGCTGACTTGCGGTTGCGCCGTGTAACGGCGCCTCTTTTTGTGCTTAAGGGAACAGGACTGAACGATGACTTGAACGGAACTGAGCGACCAGTCACGTTCCCTGTAAAGGGATTGGGCGACCGAGAGGTGGAAGTGGTTCACAGTCTCGCCAAGTGGAAGCGCATGGTACTGGCTGATTACGATATTGAGCCGGGCTACGGCATCTATACAGATATGAATGCGATTCGACCTGATGAGGATTTGGATAATACCCATTCCATTTATGTAGATCAGTGGGATTGGGAACGTCATATAAATGAGAAAGACCGAAATTTGGCTTATCTCAAAGGGGTTGTTTCCCGCATTTTTGAGGTGATGAAGCGAACCGAGTTCGTGGTTTATGAGAAATATCCACAGATTCGTCCCGTTTTGCCAGAGGAGATCACTTTTATTCATGCTGAGGATCTTTATGACATGTATCCCGACCTGAGTTCCAAAGAGCGGGAAGATGCCATTACCCGTAAACATGGTGCTGTGTTTGTTATTGGAATTGGCGGCATGATGTCTAACGGTGAGCAACACGACGGTCGCGCCCCGGATTATGACGATTGGAGTACACCTACCGAGAATGGCCATATAGGTTTAAATGGGGATATTCTGCTTTGGAATCCCATCTTGCGCAAAGCGTTTGAAATATCCTCCATGGGTATTAGAGTGGACGGAGAGGTTTTAATGCGACAGCTGAAAGAACGGAATCAGGAACAGCGCACTGAGTTGATGTTTCATAAACGTTTACTGAACGATGAACTTCCATTGAGCATTGGAGGGGGTATTGGTCAGTCGCGCTTATGCATGTTCTTTCTAAGAAAGGCACATGTTGGTGAAATTCAGGCCAGTATATGGCCGGAAGAAATGCGTGAAAAATGTAAAGTCAATAATATCTTTTTGGTATAACACAGGGCCTAATTATTTGCAAAAATGGTTGTTGGGAATAATAGAACATCGGTTTCCGGTGTTTCTAATTTTGTGGGCTATATCCTTAATCTTGCGCTCATATTTTTACTTTTCATTGTTTTATATTTTTCCTTCAGAATTTTTGGCTTTTGGGTGATAAGTAAAACACATCTGGTCTCTTTTTGGGACGACTCGGCTATAAGTGCCTTTGTAATGGGTTTTCGTTACGACTCCAAAGTTATGATCATATTACTGCTTCCTTTGGTACTTGCCGGCCTGCCTTTGTTATGGTTTACCAATGCTTATCGGAGATGGCTAAATTTGGCAGTACTTTCTTACACCTTGATTATTGGTGTGTTTATCTTTTTTATTGAAGTTGTAAACATTAATTATTTCCGATTTTTCAAGCATCAAATTAATGTGGATGTTTTTGGGATTTTTTATGATGATACGGAGGCGCTGTTACATTCCATTATTGCTGATTTTCCTGTATTCCTTATTTTAGTTTCTTTTTTTGTAGTTGTGGTGTGCCTCTGGTATTTGTTGAGAAAACTTGTCGCACGCTCGTTTCATTTGCGAAAGCGGACGTCTTATCTTGCTCTGATGATTTTTGTTCCGCTTTTGGTGCTGGGTGGCAGAGGTTCATTTGGAACCTTTCCGCTTCAGAAGTCTGATAGGACTGTTTCATCCAATCCGCTGGTTAATGAGTTGGTTATGAATGGTTTTTATGCATTACTGGAAGCTCAGAAGGAGTTTTATAAAGGACGCTATTTTACGGATATCAATGAGATACTGAAGGCTCAAGGTTATAGCAGTGTTGAAGAAGCCATATCTCAATATGGCTTCAATGTGGGAGGAACATCCATTGACAGTCTTTTTGTTTATCAATCAACCAAAAAACCTGAAGGCTTTAAAAACCCCAACGTGGTTGTGATATTTATGGAGGGGATGGGTACAGGCTATTTTTGGCCGGATGAGTTTTTGCCGCAGCATTTAGGTAGGCTGGGAGACCAACTGGATGATTATGATGTGTTTTACCAGTGTATGCCGGGTGGCAATCTTACGGTCAACAGTATTGAAAGTTTTGTGCTTGGCACCATTGACGGACCCTTATGCCAAAGCAAGTATGCTAAGAAGCCTTTTAACTCTAGTGTCGCTTTTTCCTTTGAAAAGGCCGGGTATCAAAATATGTTTATAACAGGCGGCAAGCTTGATTGGAGAAATATGGGAAGCTTTTTGTTAACTCAGGGCTTTAAAGAGAGTGTAGGAATGGAAGTTATTTCGGAAAGGAATAAGGAGGCCATGAGCAATGAGTGGGGAGTTTATGATGAGTATTTATTTGATTATTTACTCCATCGACTCATAGAGCCGGGAGATCCGAAGTTTATTTTTGCCTTGACTACTTCCAATCACATCCCTTACGATATTCCGCCAAGTCACACATTGCAGAATGTAAGTTCATTACCCTATTCTAAGGCCATTTCGTCTGATACTGCTACTTTTAACAAAAATCTGGAGCTGTTTTATTATTCTGCCAACCAACTGGGGCTGTTTATGGATAGCTTGCGCCATTCGGAACTTGGACAGAATACTATAGTTGTGGTTACAGGCGACCATTCTATCAGACATCACATGACCTTTTCTAAGGAGCAGCTTCATAAAAACTATGCTGTACCATTGATATTTTATGTGCCGGACGCTTACAAAAAGAATCAGCCCGTTGGGGACAAGTGGGTTTCACACAGAGATATTAATAACACCATTTGTGAGTTGGCGCTATCAGATGCCATTTACCACGGTATGGGTGCAGATCTTTATAACAATGTACCTGCAGGTTATTACGGCGTTAATGATAAATACCTGGCAGTGTCTGATACCGGTATCAGTGAATTAAAGGAAGGAAATATGTATAAGTGGATGTTTAATGACTGGAATGGCCAGTTGTTTAGCATACAAAATGACAGTGCTTTATTGTGCCAACAAAACAGCCTTAAGGCATTTGTTGCGCTTCTGAGAGTCAAACAAGCATGGAGTATTGGAAAGGAGGGTTACGAATAGTTAAGTTTGGGTTAAGAATTTATTAATTCTTACTAAATTTGCTACTTCAAAATTGAATGAAGTGCTATGAGGTTTGCAAAAGAAACAAATGAATACCTGGTTTTGATCTTTCGGATGGCGGTAATGATGCTGCTTTATTCCATGGCTCGCGTGGGATTTTATCTTTTCAATTCCAGTTTTTTTCCCAATGTAACTTTTAGTGGTCTGCTAACCATAATGAAAGGGGGCTTGATGTTTGACATCAGTGCCCTTTTGTATATCAACCTGCTTTATTTGCTGCTTTATCTGTTGCCCCTGCCTTTTAAGTTCAATGGATGGTACCAGACGGGCCTAAAGGTGCTTTTTGTGGTCACCAATGCTGCTGGACTGGCGGTTAATGTGAGTGATATTATTTACTACCGCTTTACTTTAAAACGAACTACTTCGAGTGTGTTCGATATTTTCGCCAACGAAGAAAATATGGGCAGACTGTGGTTGCAGTTTTTGGTGGATTATTGGTATGCCTTGTTTTTTTGGCTGTTATTGACTGGGCTGATGGTGTTTTTATATGGACGATTAAAGCCCAAACCCATTGCTTTTTCTTCGAAATGGCTATACCCGATTACTGGTTTGGTGTTTTTGGTGCTGTTTTCGGGCTTTTCTATAGTGGGCATGCGCGGTGGATACCGACATAGTACACGTCCCATTAATATGAGCAATGCGGGAAGATTTGTGAACTCTCCGGAGGAAATGGCTTTGGTACTGAACACTTCATTTAGTATGCTGAGGACCATTGGTAAGAAATCCTTTATTCCCCTTAGTTATTTTTCGGAAGAGGAATTGGCTGACGTTTATACACCAGAGATTTTCCCCAATGAAAAGGACACCGCCCGCTTTAAGGATTATAATGTGGTGGTTATTATTCTTGAGAGTTTTAACCGCGAACATTCAGGGTATCTGAATCCACACCTCGATGGTGGAAATTACAAGGGTTATACGCCTTTTTTAGACTCTCTGATGAGGGAGTCACTTACTTTTGCTCAGGGCTTTGCCAATGGACGCAAGTCCATTGACGCCATGCCGTCTGTTCTGGCTTCCCTGCCCGCCTTGGTGCAACCTTATGTGGTTTCGGAGTATTCATCGAACCGAATCAATGGTATGGGAAGTATGTTAAAGGACTATGGATATTATACTTCTTTTTTTCATGGTGCACCTAATGGATCTATGGGCTTCGATGCCATTGCCCGCTTGTCGGGGTTTGATCATTATTATGGACGGACTGAATACGGTAATGATTCCGATTTTGATGGCATATGGGGTATATGGGATGAGCCCTTCTTTCAATTTTTCGCTGAAAAATTGAATACTTTTCCAGAACCTTTTGCCTCTGCGCTTTTTTCTGTCTCTTCTCACCATCCCTTCAAGGTTCCTTTTAAATATGAAGGGGTATTTGATAAGGGTACTTTACCCATTCACCAATGCGTAGGTTATACTGACATGGCTCTTAAGCGCTTCTTTGAAGCTGCTAGAAAGGCACAGTGGTACGACAGGACGGTCTTTGTAATTACTGCTGACCATAGTGTACCATCTCATTATGAAGCGTATAAGACCAATATCAATGGTTTCGCTGTGCCCATTGTGTTTCATGCGCCGGGGTTGCATTTGAAAGGGCTCGACCATTCGCTGGCACAGCAAATTGATATATTGCCTACTGTTATAGAAATGCTGAACTATCCTCTGCCGTATGTGGCTTTTGGCAACAATTTGTTGGATGTAGGAGGGGCGGATGATCGTTTTGTGTTGAATTATGTGAGTGAGACCTTTCAGTTTTTAATGAACGAGTGGGCCATTTATTATGATGGAAAAAAGGTGGTGGCCTTGTATAACAGGTTAGAAGATCCAATGTTGACTACTAATTTGATCAAAGATATGCCTATACCGGAAAAAGAATTTCAATTTTTCAGAGCCATCATTCAACAATATAATAACCGAATGATCGAAGATCGATTAACTATCAGGCGGTGAGTGTTTTATGTCATATAGGGTGTGGATACAAATGCTGTTATTCAATGAGGAGTTGGTTGGTTTTCATAGGTAAACAGGGATGTTGAACGAAAAAATGCGGCTTTTGGCGCATTTTTTTTGTTCTTAAATTTGGAAGACACTATAAATACTCTATATTTGTGTAGGTAAGATTAAAAAACGTATAGTTTTTAACCCTAAAATTTAATAACTATTATGAACAAGGCTCAATTAATTGATGCAATCGCCGGGGATTCTGGTTTAACCAAGGCTGATGCAAAAAAAGCTTTAGACGCTTTCTTGAAAGTAACTGGTGACGCGCTTAAAGGCGGAGATCGTGTTACACTTGTAGGATTTGGCTCTTTTGGAGTTTCTGAAAGAAGCGCCCGTACCGGTCGCAATCCTCAAACTGGTAAGGAAATTACTATTCCTGCAAAAAAAGTAATCAAATTTAAAGCTGGTAGCGAACTGACTGATTCAGTTAACTAGTTTTTAGGTTACAAAAAATAAAAAAAGGGGGTGCATTGAAAGTGCTCTCTTTTTTTTGTGCTTTTTTTTTTGATTGATTTTTTCGTGCTGGCTGTGATTTGAAGGGTAACGAGACAAGTATATTTGACTTCAACAATAACCTTTTGGTGATAAAACAGTAAGAACAGTTAATAGTTATCAGTAAACAGTTATCAGTTATCAGTAAACAGTTATCAGTTATCAGTAAGCTGTTATTGGTGGGAGGATGGTTTTTTGTTGATAGTTGGGGAGTTGATAGTTGATAGTTAAAATGTTTATAGTTTATAGTTTATAGTTTATAGTTTGTAGTTTGGGAGTTGAAAGATTTTAGTTGAGGGTTTGGAGTTGATAGATGAGGACGTTAACCTTCAACCATAAACCCCTTTTGCCCTATTCATCCTTTCAGCCATTCATACCCATACCCATCATACCCTTCAGGTAGTTCAAGAGAGGGGATTTATGATTTTAATCAACGAAAATTGATTATTTATCGTAAAAAAAAGTAATTTCACCATGATTGTACGTATTAATTTTATACTTTTGCCAAAGTGCCCATGTTGATGAATTTCATACATATAAGGGATTATTTATATGGGGTTCATTGTGCCTAAAGGAAGGCCAATGTAAATAAAATGAAAATCTGATTCTATGAACTGCATAATTGTTGATGACGATAATCTGTCAATTAAGATTATTGAAGAGTTTGTTCAGCGAACCGACGGCTTAAATCATATGGGGTCGTTCAGCAGTGCTGTGGAAGCTGTTAACATGCTTAATAATCATTCAGGGACTCCTGTTCATCTGATTTTTCTGGATATTGAGATGCCGGAGATGTCCGGGATTGAATTCTTGAAGGCTCTGAATGTTATTCCTCAAGTAGTTATTTACTCTTCTGAAGAGAAATATGCTTTGGAATCCTATGAGTATGATGTAACCGATTACCTGTTGAAGCCAGTCACCTACGGACGGTTTATCAAAGCTGTCAGTCGCGCCAGAGAGCGTTTTGAAAAGAAGGAGAATCCTGTTAAGCAAAGCACAGAAATTTTTATCAAGAACAACTCTTCCCTGGTACGCGTTAAATACGACGATATTTTATGGATTGAGGCACTTGAAAACTATGTGGTGCTGAATACTTTTCGCGAAAAATATACCATTCATTTTACCATGAAGTCGATCGCAGACCGCATGCCTTCTGACCGGTTTATGCGCATTCACCGTTCCTATATTGTGAATTTTAGTAAGATTAAGGCCATTGAGGATAACTCTGTGATTATTAAAACTGAGAATGGTAATAAGATTATCCCCATTGGGAAGTCGTACCGGGATAAGCTGTTGGATGATATTAATTTGATTACGAGGTAGTGGTCAATAGGTTGTTAGGTCAATAGATCATTAGGTTGTTAGGTCAATAGATGGTTAGGTTGATAGGTGGGATCAAATTCATGATATTCAGTAAGTTGTGTTTTCGTGGTCATTGAGCGCAAGTTGTTTAAAGTCAGTAGTTTCAAAATATTAACGAACTATTAAGTAGTCATACATTTTATAAAAAAAGCGGTTGAATTTTCAACCGCTTTTTTTATAGGATTATTTTTAGATATGGGAAATCTCTCCGGGATCCCTCATTCATTCTCCGTGAACCTTTGTTTAACAAATAAAACTCCGTGCACTAAGTTAATAGTTACACGGAGTTTCACAGAGAAATAGTATCGGTACCGCAACTGCGGTACTATTTTATGTAATTGGTAAAGTCGCGCTGGGCTTTGATGAGATTAATCAGGTGCAGCATCATGTTTTGCGTTTCGTGCAAAATACCCAGATAAAGCATACTGATTTTGGTGCCTGCTTTTTCTTTTTTGATGCGCTTTAACTGGACTTTTCGCAAGGTACGCAGTTGATCCAGTATTTTTACCTGGTCTTCAAATATGATATCCAGTTTTTCCAGATTGTTATTCTCGATAAAGCTAACCGACTTTTTAATAATCGACTTTACCTTTACCTGAAGCAGGTTGAGATCCTGGAATTGCTCTTCTGAGAAGGTCTTGTGGTTATTATCCAGATGTTCCCAACATGGATTGGTGATGAAGGTCAAACAATGCGCTGTTTCACGCAAATAATCGAGCACCTGGACATAGTAGAGGCTGGAGTCAATACTCTCTTCCTGAAGTTTGCGTACCGTTTTATAAATGTTGGTTTTCATTTTCTTGGTTCGCTTGTTCAGGGCATCGACTTCTTTAAGAGATTCTTTGAGCTGTCTGCGGTCTTCTGCCTCGAAAGAAATAAGCGATTTCATATAGAGACCAGATACCTGGTTCAAAACATCCGATACGCTGTGCTTGCATTGCTCCAGAATTTTCTCAGAGACTATTTCTCCATTCACTTCTTCTATTTCTAATTCTTGCGCATTCAGTTGTTCTTTGGTGGCTTTGTTAGAGAACATGTGCGTGCGAACTAACAGGAAGACGGCCAGTGCGATGAGTACGAAAATGGACCAGGTACCGGCGTAAGCGATGAGCAAAGCAACTATAAAGGCTACGCTGAAAGCCGAGAAGGCGGTAAAGAACCATCCTCCAATAACGGATAGCACACCCGTAATGCGATAAACTGCACTGTCGCGCCCCCAGGCACGGTCAGACAAGGAGCTACCCATGGCTACCATAAAGGTAACATAAGTGGTTGATAAAGGTAGTTTGAGTGAAGTGGCACTGGCAATAAGAATACTGGCCACCACCAGGTTGACAGATGCTCTTAGCATATCAAATGAAGGCGCATCCTTTTCCTTGATGGTATGGCTGACTTCGTCCATTTCGAATTGCTTGTCGAGGTACTTTTTGACCGAACCGGGAACGAATTGGCCAACCGACTTGGACACTGCAATGGAACCTCTTACCAGTGATCTGGCAAAATAGGACGAGCCAAAACGTTCGTCACCTTCTCCCTGACGACTTAAATCCACCGATGTCTTAACCACTTTACGGGCTTTCTTGGAGGTCCATAAGGTAACCACCATTATTAGTCCGGCAATGAGCAAAATATAGGTTTCCGTCTTCACCGGCTCAGCCAATGAACCCATCAAGAGGGTAGACGGAGTAGCACCCGGTGTGGATATATAGTCCCTAAATGCTTCAAAGCCGGCCAGTGGCACTCCTATAAAGTTGACCAGGTCGTTCCCTGCAAAGGCCATGGCCAATGCAAATGTGCCTGCTAATACGGTGAATTTTAATATGTTCAGCTTAAAAATCCAGTGAAATACCTGAAGGATGGAGGTCCATCCCAGCAAACTATAAAGAATAATCAGATTGCTGTTGTTGTTGATCCACTCTTTGGTTTCGGCGGTCATAAAGGAAGAGCCATTGGCGCCTTTTACCAAAATAAAGTAGGTGATAGCAGTAATGGCCATGCCTCCCCAAAGCGAACCCAGATATTTAATTCTGGTCTGGTAGCGAAACGAAAAAATAACGCGGGTAACGTACTGAACGATGGCGCCGGCAGAGAAGGATATGACAACTGAAATGAGAATTCCGGAAATAATGGCGAGCGCCTTAGCCGAGTTGATGTAATCACTCATAGGGATGGCAGGGTCGTTCATTACTTTAATAATGGATACCCCTACCGCGGCTCCAAGTAATTCAAAAATGATGGAGACGGTGGTGGAAGTCGGCAGTCCAAAGGTGTTGAAAAGATCCAGCAGAACCACATCGGTGATCATTACAGCCAGAAATATGATCATGATTTCCTGAAAGTAGAAGTGTTCAGGATTGAACATGCTTTTTCGGGCAATCTCCATCATGCCACTTGAAAAGGTGGCGCCTACGAATACACCCAGAGCTGCAACCAGCATTATGATTTTAAAGGGAGCTGCCTTGGCGCCGATGGCGGAGTTAAGGAAATTAACTGCATCGTTACTTACGCCTACTACTAGGTCAGAAATGGCCAGTAAAAACAGAACGAGGACAAGAATCAGATAAACGTTTTCCATTGTTTTGGTTCAACAGTTGATGACTTGATTTTAGTTAACTAATTAGTTGAGCGCAAACTTACTTTCAATAGTGGCGACGTATGTTACCTTTTTGTTAAGCCTATGTTAAGAAATTGTTAAGTGAGGGAGTGATATGTTTTTCAGGTTTAATTTTAATCCAAAATTAACAATTTTTTAACACTTGTATAATATTGATTAAATAATCATTAAAAAAATATCTGCAATGGCTTTCTATGGGCAAATAAAAATGGTTTTTATGATTTGTATGCTCCATGGGCGAAGTTTTTTTTAGATATTTGCAAAATGGATTGGAATGGAATTATCGACGGTATGATTGTTGGCTTTTCAGCTTCAGTGCCTTTAGGACCGATAGGTGTTTTGTGCATTCAACGCACCCTTCAGAGAGGGCGGTTGTCGGGGTTTATATCGGGACTGGGAGCTGCATTTTCTGACACTTTGTACGCTGTTATTGCTGGTTTTAGCTTGTCTTTCATTGTTGCTTTTATAGAAGAGCAGTTTTTTTGGATACAGATTTTTGGTGCCGCAATTCTTATACTCCTGGGTGTTCACATCTTCCGGTCAAATCCGGCCACCCAATTGCGTAAGCAGCGACAGGGCAAAAACAGTTATCTGCAGGATTTTGTATCCACATTTCTGCTGACCATCTCGAATCCTCTGGCCATATTTCTTTTTATTGCTTTTTTTGCGGGCTTTGGTGTAGTGGATCCCAAATCTGGGATTGTTGGCCAATTGGTACTTATTGTTGGTGTTTTTTTGGGCGCTACATCCTGGTGGCTTATACTGACTTCCATAGTGGCTCTGTTTAGACAAAAAGTCAACCTGCGACGCCTTTTCTGGATCAATAAAATTGCCGGTTCTGCCATTATTATTTTGGTAATTATTGGATTGCTTATCTGGTTAATCAGAGCACTTGTTGTGTAGCTTATGAAGAAACTGTTGCTCTTAACGCTTGGATTGGTTCTGTTTTTGGGTGTAGGTAATGCGACTATTGCAGTTGATTCGCTTCTGAAAGTATTGGACCATACGTTGGAGGAGCGATGGCATTACCAAATTCAGAAGGAAAATCAGATAGATTCCCTGAAACTATTAGCGTTTGAAGCCGGTGATCAAGAGGAGCTTTTTGTGTTGTACGGTCACCTTTTTGATGCTTATCTGCCTTTTGATACCGATTCAGCCTATCTGTATGCGCAATTAAGATTGGGCTTGGCCCAATCATCCCAGGAGGATGATTGGCTGGTGGCTGCCCGACTAAACAAGGCTTCGGTATTTAATGCTACCGGCTTGTACAAGGAGGCGGTTGATGTGTTGGAAACCATTGATTTTATTCAGTTATCGGTTTCTAATAAATTGTCTTATTTCCATTTAGGACGGACAGTATATGGTGCCATGTCTGATTTTGCACCTTACGCTGAAATTCGCAAATCCTACCAGCAAATTGTGGATAATTACAGAGATTCTGTTTTGCTACATTCACAACCGGGCACTTCAGGGTATGTTTTGGCCAAATACGATGAATTATCTGACCAGAATAAATACCAAGAGGCCATTGATCTTTTGTGGTCGGACCTTGATGTGAATGAGGGATCGGATCATTATAAGGCCATAGTTTTTCATTTGGTAGCTAATGCGTGGCTGGGACTGGGCGATCAGGAGCAGACGCTTTATTATTTGGCGCTTTCTTCGGTTTATGATTTAAAGGCAGCTGTTAAAGAATACATTTCACTTTGGCAATTGGCTGAGATGCTTTATGAGTCGGGCGATGTGGAAAGAGCTTACCGTTATTTGCAGACTTCCCTCGACGATGCCACTTCGGGGAAGGCCCGATTGCGAACCATTCGTATTTCTGAGATTTATCCCATTATTGAGGAAGCGTATAGGGCTAAAATTGAAGCCCAGCAACAACTGTTGCGTCGCTTTTTGCTGGCTATTACCCTTTTGGCGGGCATTCTTGTTTTGGCTGTTGTTTTGGTTCTGCTGCAGGTGAATAGGTTGAGGAAGGCCCGACAGGCTCTACATTTGGTGAATGAAAAACTGGGGCACCTGAATGATAGCCTGACGCGTTCCAACAATGATTTAAAGGTCTTGAACCAGTCCATCACAGATAGTAGTCTGATTAAGGAGGAGTACATTGGACGTTACATGGAGCAATGCTCGCTGTACCTTACCAAAATGGAGGATTATCGCCGGGCATTAAAAAAGAAAGTGGTGGCGGGGCAAACAACAGTTTTAGAGGAGGCGCTAAGGGCGCCCGGAGCTGTAGATCAGGAATTGAAGGAGTTTTATGAGGGCTTTGATGAGACCTTTCTGCGTCTTTTTCCCACTTTTGTAGAAGACTTCAATGATTTACTGATGGTTAGCGAACAGGTTGTGCTTAAATCAGGTGAACGGCTGAATACGGAGTTGAGAATTTACGCATTGATTCGCCTGGGAATCACTGATAGCGATAAAATTGCTCATTTTTTGCGCTACTCAATTTCTACCATCTATAACTACCGCACCAAATTGCGCAATAAGGCCGCTGGTGACCGGCAACAATTTGAGAATGAGGTGATGAAAATTGGTCTGGAACCAATTTTCTAATGAGCTGTATGCTACCCGATTAAAGGAAGCAACCAAACTGCCCCGTAAAAAGAATCACAAGAGTTATTAACTATAATTCCACTACTTTTTATCTTGAATGAAGCTGCTTGTCTAAAAGTGCTATGTATTGTTGTACAGGGTTTTATATTTAATTATGTGCATTCATTCCGCTACTTTCTTACTCTTATTGGTATTTATATCGCGCAATGCAAGGTATATTTGTTGAAGTGCTTTGAGTCTGACGTTTCAATAATTCGCATTGATAATTAAAAATAAGAGAAAGATGAAAAAAATCTATTGGCTAATGATTCCTTTTATGGCTTTTGCATTTTTTATGCAGGCTGAAGAGTTAAAATCCCCCGATGGTAAAGTTGTGCTTCAATTTGAAGTGAAAGAGGGTGTTCCTGTTTATCAATTATCCTACAACAAGCAGGCGGTTATTAAGGAGAGTCGACTAGGCCTTGAATTAAAGGACATGGAAGATTTGTTGGAGGGCTTTGTGTTGGAAAACACCGAAAGAAGTGCCTTTGACGAGACTTGGGAGCCTGTTTGGGGCGAATGGAAGACCATTCGCAACCATTACAATGAAATGGCGGTGACCCTGCATCAAACTTCTACCAACCGAAAAATGACGGTACGTTTTCGCCTCTTTAACGATGGTGTTGGTTTTAGGTATGAATTTCCCGAGCAGAATGAGTTGATCTATTTTGTGATTGCAGAGGAGCGGACGCAGTTTGCCATGACGGGTGACCATACGGCCTTCTGGATTCCAGGTGATTACGATACCCAGGAATATGATTACACCACTTCCAAACTGACCGAGATCAGGGGTTTGATGGATGGTGCGATCACTGGCAATGCTTCGCAAACGCCTTTTTCACAGACGGGTGTGCAAACTGCTTTGATGCTGAAGAGCAAGGAAGGCCTGTACATTAACCTGCACGAGGCGGCTTTGATTGAGTACAGTTGTATGCACCTGAATCTGGATGATGAGACCCTGATTTTTGAATCCCATCTGACACCTGATGCCCAAGGCAACAAAGGTTATATCCAAGCTCCTTTTAATTCACCCTGGCGTACAGTTATTGTGAGCAATAAGGCGGCTGATATTTTGGAATCAACGATTACATTGAACCTGAACGAACCAACCAAGTTTGAAGATACTTCCTGGATTACACCTATTAAGTACATAGGTGTTTGGTGGGAGATGATTACAGGTAAAAGTAGCTGGGCCTATTCTGATTTACCATCAGTTAAACTGGGCGAGACGGATTTCAATAATCTGGAACCCAACGGCCGACATGCTGCTAACAACGACCATGTAAAGATGCATATCGACTTTGCCGCAGAACATGGCTTTGATGCTGTTCTGGTGGAGGGATGGAATGTTGGTTGGGAAGATTGGTTTGGTAAATCGAAGGACTATGTCTTTGATTTTGTGACCCCGTATCCTGATTTTGACGTGGAAATGCTTAACGCCTATGCGGCTTCTAAAGGTGTTCGCTTGATGATGCACCACGAAACATCCAGCTCTGTGCGCAATTATGAACGTCACATGGAACAGGCCTATCAATTTATGGTTGACCATGGTTATAACTCAGTGAAGAGTGGTTATGTAGGTGATATTATTCCCCGTGGCGAGCACCATTACGGTCAGTGGATGGTGAACCACTATATTTATGCCCTGGAGAAGGCGGCGGAGTATCAGATTATGGTCAATGCGCATGAGGCTGTGCGACCAACAGGACTTTCACGGACTTATCCCAACCTGCTGGCCAACGAATCGGCACGCGGTACTGAGTACGAAGCTTTTGGCGGTAGTAAGCCCGACCATACCACCATTATTCCGTTTACCCGTCTGGTTGGCGGTCCTATGGACTACACACCCGGTATTTTTGTTACAGATATTAGCAAGTTGAATCCTGACAATAACTCATGGGTGCGTACCACCATTGCCCGTCAGCTGGCTTTATACGTGACCATGTACAGTCCTTTGCAAATGGCGGCTGACCTGCCCGAACATTACAATATGTTTTTGGATGCATTTCAGTTTATCAAAGATGTAGCATTGGATTGGGACGATACCAAAGTGTTGGAGGCTGAACCAGGTGATTTTATTACCATTGCCCGTAAGGCTAAAGGAAGCAACGACTGGTTTATTGGTTGTACCGTTGATGAAAATGGTTATACTTCAAAAATCAATTTCGATTATCTGGATAAAGGCAAAACATACATCGCTACCATATATAGCGATGCCAAAGACGCCCATTTTAAGGACAATCCACAGGCTTATGAAATTCGTAAGGTGCTGGTGAATTCTAAATCGAAACTGACTCAGAAATGTGCTCCTGGTGGTGGTTATGCCATTAGTGTGATGGAGGTGACGGATAAGGCGCAGACAAAAGGCCTAAAGAAGTTGTAATACAATAGGTTGTTAGGTTGATAGGTCATTAGGCTGATAGGTGAAAAGTCAGGGGCGTACACAATAGTGGCCAACCGTTAATAATCAATAGGTCGTTAGATTATTAGGTCGTTAGGTATTAGGTAAGAGCAAGTCCTTAATTATAAGTCAATTTCGCATACAGGCAACAAGATCATAACTACTTGTAATTTAAGCAAATAAAAAAGTTTAACGAACTATTGAATAATAGGAATTGAATAAAAAAAGCCTCCCGGCTTAGCCGGGAGGCTTTTTTTATTCAAAGTATTTCTGCAGGGAATTTTTCAAATCTTCAGGGATGCGGATGGGCCGGCGGGTGGAGGCATTGATGAAGGCCTGAATGCTTTGTCCCGTGGTTATGAGCCGGCCATTGTGGCTGACCTCATAATCAAATACAATTCTTACACCGGGCATTTTTAGGACTTTGGTCTCTATGGTGACGGTATCGCCATAATAGGCGGGGGAGTGGTATTTGATGTGAAGCTCCGACAGCGGTAACATGATACCCTGCTTTTCCATTTCACTGTAGGGTAATTGTAAGTCATCAAATAGTTCTGTCCGGCCGATTTCAAACCAGGTGGGATAGACCGCATTGTTGACAATGCCCATTTGATCGGTTTCTCCGTAGCGTACTTTGATGTCTGTTTTATTGTAAAGCATATTTTTTATTTAAAGGGGGAATCGGGTTCCTTAGCCATCACCTTATAGGTAAGGCGATCCACCAACGAGGGCCACCATTTTCTTAGGAAAACGGAAAATTTACCTTCGAGGAAGGTGAGCACGAGGGTGCGTTTTCTTCGATGAATGGCATGTATCAGGTGAACGGCAACTGCCTCGGCTGACATCATTTTGTCTTCAGACCTGGGTGTTTCTCCTTGTTGCTTTCCGGTTGCAGTAAGTGCTGATTTGCGCACATTGGAGGCCGTGAAGCCCGGAGCAGCAATGAGTACATGTAAGCCGGTTTTCAGGTTTTCTGTGCGAAGGGTTTCCAAAAAGCCATGCATGGCAAATTTGGAGGCAGAATAGCCCACGCGTCCTGGAAGACCAATAAAGCCGGCAATCGAGGAAATGCCTACTACAGAGCCTTTTTGTTCCAACAGGTAGGGCAGGGCATATTTGGTGCAGTAAACTGCTCCCCAAAAATTGACATTCATAAGCCGATGCATAACATCCATCTCTACATCTTTAAAAAGAGCCCGCATGGAAATGCCGGCATTGTTAATAAGGATGTCAATCTTTCCAAAGGCTTGAATCGTATCTGCAATCAGTTGCCTGCAATCGTTTTCATTGCTTACATCGCATGGTGTAATTGATACCTGATAACCTTTGCCTGCCAGTTCATGTTTTATTTCTTCCAGCTTATCGGCTGAACGGGCACCCAGAGAAACAGACGCACCCCTTTGTGCAAATTCTCTGGCGCATGCCAGCCCAATGCCTGAAGAAGCTCCTGTTATAACCACTACCTTGTTTTTCACGTAACCTTTGTTTAAGTGTATGGTTGGTCTCATGGCATTTGCATGAGGGTGTGTATAATTTAATTTAAAGCCAAAAATAGCAGTAAATTTATAAAAGGCTGGTGGTTTTGCTAAAAAAATGTTGGGAGGTTGGTAGGTTGATAGGTTAATAGGTCGAGAGGTCAAGAGGCGAAGCATAGCGTAGTCCCGCGAAGCGGGATTATGAGGTCGATAGGTAGTTAGGATGAGTGGGTAAGTAGGGTTGGAAGGGTTGAGTGGGTTGGGAGGGGGTGATGGGCTAAATGGTTTTATAAGCCAGGCAGTTCCGTTAAAAAAGTGTTAAAGAGCAGACTTTCCGCTATTATCTTTTTGATAAGAGTCAAAATCTCTGTTTCTTTGCATATTAATTGCCAAAAAGCATTATTTCTGTTGAATTTGTCCCTATGTTATAACAATCGGACGGTGCAGCATATTAAATTTTATAAAAAAGAGACCATGGAAATTGGAAGAAACAAATTTGTATCATTGACTTATCAATTAAGGTTGAATGGTGCTGAAGGTGAAATGATTGAAGAAACCACCACAGATAGTCCGCTTGAGTTTTTGTTTGGCGCTGGTCGCATGATTGAGATGTTTGAACAAAAACTGGAAAGTATGAAAGCGGGTGACAGCTTTAGTTTTGAATTGAAGGCGGACGAAGCATACGGACAAGTTAACAATGATGCAATTGTTGAATTGCCAAAAAATATTTTTGAAGTCAACGGAGGCATTGATGAGGAGATGCTGACTGTAGGAAATTCTATTCCTATGCAGGATGCTCAGGGCAACCGTTTGAATGGCATTGTACTTGAGTTGACCGACGAGACTGTTAAAATGGATTTTAACCACCCATTGGCCGGTGAGGACTTGCATTTTTCAGGTGCTGTTTTGGCTGTGCGTGAGGCCACCGAAGAAGAGTTGGTTGAAGCAGCCGGATGTAGTTCTGATGGTTGCGATACTGGCGGCTGTGGTTCAGGCTGTGGCTGCTAATCATCTTGGAAATTATAATAATAAGGGAACTTTCTGACAAGGATGGTTCCCTTTTTTATTTTCGAGAAGTCCCACTTGTCGGGAACTAATTGCGCTCGCTTTTTTGAAGTATGGAATGGATGCTGTATTTTTGAGGGTTTGAGGGCTATTGAGTCTCAAAAAGAGGGAACGGGACGAGATTCTCTTTATTAGTCGGAATTAAAAATAAAAAAAATGGCAGGTAATTCTTTTGGTACACTATATAAACTGACCTCTTTTGGTGAGTCGCACGGACGAGGCGTTGGTGGTATTTTGGAGGGGGTAATTCCCGGACTGGAGCTGGACATGGATTTTATTCAGCATGAACTGGACCGGCGCCGACCAGGACAATCAGAAATAACGACCCCGCGTGATGAATCAGATCGTGTGGAATTTATTTCTGGTGTGATGGATGGCATAGCGACTGGCACACCCTTGGCTTTTGTGATTTGGAACAAGGATCAGCGCTCCGGCGATTATAATAATTTGAAAGACATATATAGGCCTTCGCATGCCGATTATACTTATCAGACGAAGTATGGCATACGCGACCATAGGGGAGGAGGCCGCTCTTCGGCTCGTGAAACCATCGCTCGTGTGGTGGGTGGTGCTGTGGCCAAATTAATGTTGCGCAAATTGGGTGTGAGTATTCAGGCTTATGTTTCTCAGGTTGGTTCAATAAAAATGGAAACGCCCTATCAGGAGTTGGATTTAGGGGTGGCTGAGACCAATATTGTCCGTTGTCCGGAGCCTGAAATAGCAAAAAAAATGATCAGCTACATTGATGGCATTCGACGCGATCACGACTCAGTGGGAGGGGTGGTTTCTTGCGTTATCAAAGATGTTCCTGTAGGCTTGGGCGATCCGGTATTTGACAAGCTGCATGCCCGACTGGGACAGGCCATGTTAAGTATCAATGCGGTTAAAGGGTTTGAGTATGGTACCGGTTTCAAAGCGGTAGAAATGCTGGGTTCTGAGCACAACGATGAGTTTTATATGAAAGAGGGGCGGGTGCACTCACGCACCAATCGTTCAGGGGGTGTGCAGGGCGGTATTTCCAATGGCGAGGATGTCTATTTTAGGGTTGCCTTTAAGCCGGTTGCTACCATCCTTAAAGATCAGAACACAGTAGATAGTGAGGGCAATGAGGTGGTTATGAAAGCGAAAGGTCGCCACGACCCTTGTGTGGTGCCCAGAGCGGTGCCCATTGTGGAAGCCATGGCGGCTATGGTGCTGGCCGATGCTGTATTGATCAACAAAACTTATCTATAATTCATTTACCCTCACTGGCCAATAAACAAAAAATTGGATTGATGAAGAGAATACCGCTTTATGTTCAGATAATTATTGGTTTGGTGGCCGGGGTGATTTGGGCTTTGCTGAGTGGTTGGCTGGGATGGTCCCATTTTACTGCCCAGTGGATTGCTCCTTTTGGTCGTATTTTTATCAACTTACTGAAGTTAATTGCGGTCCCGCTGGTTTTCTTTTCCATAATAGGTGGTATTATTAAGTTGGGAAATCCTAAAAACCTGGGGCGCTTGGGCGGTAAGACCATGGGACTTTATTTGGCGACCACTTTGTTTTCTATCTTTCTGGGCCTGCTAATTGTCAATGTTGCCCAACCAGGCAAAGCATTTGATGAACAAATGCGCATCGAAAACCGCCTCAATTATGAAATCTGGTTGCAATCGGAGGGGCTTTCGCCAAAGGATGGTCGCTGGATGATGAACAATCCGGCTTACCATACCATTCTCGAAGAAGTCGGTGGCAGGGTTGGCTACGAAGAAATTGGATCTGTTGGACAGCGGCTGGAAGTGGCTCAAAAGGCTGCAGCTCGTGGTCCATTAACTTTTCTGGAAGAGATGGTGCCGGAGAACATTTTTCTGGCATTAGGGGATAATCGCAACATGCTTCAGGTGATATTTTTTGCCATCTTTTTTGGTGTTGCGGTTTTGTTTATTCCCAAGCTAAAGTCCGAGGCTATTACCACCATTATGGATGCCTTGTCAGATACCTTTATTAAAATGGTGGACATTGTGATGTGGGGTGCTCCCTATTTTGTTTTTGCTTTGATGGCTGGCATGGTAGGGGAGTTGGCTGGCGATAATCCCGCGATGGTCCTGGAGCTTTTTAAGGGACTCACCTGGTATTCGCTGGCCGTATTAGGGGGCTTGCTATTGATGGCCTTTGTGGTGTACCCCGGTCTCATGTCCATAATGGTGCGCGGCTTATCTTTTCGGGAGTTTTTACGGGGTATTTCTCCGGCTCAAATGCTGGCCTTCTCAACCAGCAGTAGTGCGGCCACCTTACCTGTAACATTAGAGTGCGTCGAAGAAAATCTGAAAGTAGATAAAAAAATTACCAGTTTTGTGCTGCCCATTGGGGCTACCATTAACATGGATGGCACTAGTCTATACCAAGCCGTAGCGGTCGTGTTTCTGGCGCAAATGCACATGGTGGACTTGTCCCTGGCTCAGCAATTAACAGTGGTTTTAACCACTACGCTGGCGAGTATAGGTGCCGCTGCCATACCCGGAGCGGGCATTGTTATGTTAATGGTGGTATTGACCTCCGTGGGTTTGAATCCGGCCTGGATCGCCATTATACTGCCGGTAGATCGCATTTTGGATATGGTCAGAACCATGGTGAATGTCACCGGTGACGCCATGGTGGCAACAATTGTAGCGAAGACAACGGATTTGGATAATATAGATGGTCAATGATAATGCCGTATGAACACATTATTCATACGGCATTTGTTGTTTTTGACCATTAAAAGATAGGAGTTTGCAGCTGAATTATTGATTAGATATATTGATTATCTTTATTTCAACTCTCCGATTTTGCTCATGTTCTGACTCGGGACAGGTCACTCCCGGACTACATCGATTGAGCAAAAGTGTTTGTCCATAGCCTTTAGGTACAATTTGATTCGGATTTACTCCATTGTTAATTAAGTAGTTTGCTGTTGCTTCGGCTCTTTGCTGTGACAGGCGCATATTGGCAGTGGGGTTACCCCGGCTATCTGTATGGGCACTAAGTTCCACCACTATATCTGGATTCAGGAGCAGGAAAGGAAGTGCGTGTTCATCCAA
>DHVH01000081.1 GCA_002412555.1 Marinilabiliaceae bacterium UBA5213
TAACGATTTAAACCTTCAGATCCTTAACACAGAATCGCAATTGGCCTATCAATCCAACGAATTGCGCAACACCCTTATTGGTATGGAAGGGCAAAAAATAAGCAACAAACAACAAATGTTAAGCATCGATTACGAAGTGATCCGGTTAAGACGTAATTACGAACAAAACAGCACTTTACATGAAAAGGGATTTGTATCGCGTGAAGTTTATTTGCAATCTAAAGAGAATTATGAATTGGCCCTTCGCGACCGTGATCTGCGGCATGAACGAATGGTCCAGGACTCCATTTTCAGAGAAAACCAGAGATTGCAGATGAACAGTAGTTTGCTTAATATGCAGCAAAATCTTTCTATGGTTCGTCAGCGTATGGAAAGTTTGAATGTTAAAGCGCCTGCCGACGGACAACTAGGTACGCTTGATATAGAGATCGGACAATCCATTAGTCGGGGCCATCGCATTGGCCAGTTGCAAATTTTGGATGAGTACAAAGTGGTTGCTCAGATAGATGAGCATTATATTGACAGGGTTAGACGCGACTTATACGCCACTTTTGAACGTCAGGACAAGCAGTTTGACATAGAGGTCATGAAAGTCTATCCCGAAGTACGCGATGGCCGTTTTCAGGTTGATTTCCGGTTTACTAAAGAAATGCCCGATAACCTAAGAACCGGACAAACCTACCATCTGAAATTAGAGCTGGGTCAACCAATTGAGGCTGTATTGCTTCCACGTGGGGGTTTCTTTCAAAGTACAGGTGGCCAATGGGTATTTGTTTTGGATCAATCGGGTAGCACTGCTACCAAGCGACAGATTAGAATTGGCCGGCAAAACCCTTTGTATTATGAAGTTTTGGAGGGACTAAACCCCGGGGAAATGGTCATAACCAATGGTTATGACAGCTTTGGAAAAAATGAGCGCATTGAAATTAAATAATAGTAATTCAGTAAGTTATGATAAAGACAGTCAACTTAAAAAAGATCTTCAGCACCGAGGAAATAGAAACTCTGGCGCTGAACCAAGTGAACTTCGAAGTCAAGAAGGGCGAGTTTGTAGCTATCATGGGGCCTTCAGGATGTGGCAAATCAACTTTGTTGAATATCATCGGTCTTTTGGACAATCCCAATGGGGGTGATTATTTCTTCGATGGTATCAATGTGGCCAAATATCGGGAGAGTCAGCGAACAAGTCTCCGCAAAGGAAACATTGGTTTTGTTTTTCAGAGCTTTAATCTCATTGATGAACTCACCGTTTTCGAAAATGTGGAATTGCCTCTGTTGTATCTGAAAATTGGTAGCCGAGATCGCAAGGAAATGGTACAGAAAGTGCTCGAACGCATGAGCATTGCTCACCGCGCCAAGCATTATCCGCAACAACTCTCGGGCGGCCAGCAGCAACGTGTAGCTATTGCCAGGGCAGTTGTGGCCAATCCCAAATTGATACTTGCCGATGAGCCTACAGGTAACCTCGACTCTAAAAATGGCCTCGATGTGATGAACCTGCTGACCGAACTAAATCGTGATGGTACAACCATTGTAATGGTAACCCACTCGCTGCATGATTCTGGTTTCGCCCACCGGGTGGTGAACCTGTTCGACGGGCAAATTATTACCGAGGAATACAAAATGCAGTTAGGAGAAGTTCTTTTGTAGGTTCGTCAAGTGAATTTAGCGACCTATTTATTTGATTGGTATTTATTAATACATGTAGCAATGAGAACCATTTTATTGACATTCAGAAGACTAAAAAAGAACAAAACCGCCACCTCCCTGGCTTTAGCAGGTCTTGTAGCAGGACTGGTTTGTGTGATCTATATATTCTTTTGGGTAACCGACGAAGCGAGCCACGATCGCTTCCACAAAAATATTGATCGCATTTTTGTGGTGGATGCCTACCTCGAAGGCGGTGCAAAAAATATTGACTTTGAGGGCTGTCCCCCTGCAGTCGCCCCATCTCTTGTCAACGAATATCCCGAGGTTGAAAATGCCTGTCGCTATCTGCCCGGAGAATATTTTGAGCACCTGTTCTCCTTTGAAGACCAGAATAGCATACTCAGAACAGGTTATGCCGATGCCTCTTTGTTCGACATCTTTACTTTCCCCTTTGTGTACGGTAGCAAGGGCAATCCGGATGACCCCAACCAAATTGTTCTCACGCAAACTGCGGCCACTCGCTTTTTTGGCGATACCAATCCTGTAGGGAAAATGATTCGATTTGAGAATACGACCAACCTTGCTGTTGTTGGTGTGGTTAAGGACATACCCCAGAATTCATTCTTCCGGTTTGATGCCGTGGTACCGCTTCATAACCTGCGTAGACTTTGGGGTAACGAGAATGCTTTGAATACCTGGAATAACAACGCTTTTGCGACCTTTGGGTTGCTTAAGTCGCCCGAAGGATATGAAAAAATTGCATCGGGCATTACCACCCGCATTCAAAAAGAACTTCCTGAATCGACCAATTTTCTCAGAACGTATTTCTTAAAAGATAAATACTTATACGAACAGAAGAATATTCGCAATGTCAAAATATTCAGTCTGATAGGTCTTTTGGTTTTGTTGGCAGCAACACTTAATTTCATCAACCTGACCACTGCCCGGTCGACCAAACAGGCTAAGGAAACCGGACTTCGAAAATCCATTGGAGCAACGCGTGCCAGCATTATCCGGCTCATCTATACCGACGTGGCCATTATTTGTCTGCTGGCCTTTATCGCGGCATTAACACTCGCTTTGATCGGACTGCCATTTTTCAACAACTTCATTGGGAAACAAATTGAAATTTCGTCGCTGTTTGCGCCCCTTCCCCTAGGCATTTTCTTTCTGCTTTATTTGATATCTGTGTTTCTGGCCGGGAGCTACCCTGCGTTTTTCCTTTCCTCTTTTTCGGTGAGCGAGACCTTAAAATCGAATTTTCATTCGGTGAAAAACAAGGGACTTATGCGAAACGTACTTGTGGTAACCATCTTTGCCGTTTCCATTGTTTTGCTTACATCCACACTTATCATCAGCAAACAGACTCTATTCCTGCAAAAAATGGACATTGGGTTTAACAAAGAGCAATTGGTTTACATTTCTCTGGATGGGCAGCTAAGAGACAGAGTGCAAACAGTGAAAGAGGAAATCAAGCGCTTACCCAATGTTGTTTCAGCTTCAGCTACTCAATTTCTGCCGGTTGCAATCGGGAATAATGGTGAGGGATGGAGCTGGGAGGGTAAAGAGCCTGACTTTAAGCCGCTTGTGACAAGTTTTGAGACGGATGAGCATTTTTTAGAAACGGTCGAAGCTAAATTGATTGAAGGCCAGTTTTTTAGCAACGACTTAAACGGAATTGTTATCAACAAAGCCTTTGCCGATGCAATTGGCTGGGACAGTTTTGTTGGTAAAACCTTGAATGCCTACGGAAATAGCCATCAGGTAGTAGGTGTGATAGACAATTTTCAATACAATTCGCTTTCGGAGGCATGCCGCCCCATGGCCATTTCGGCCATAAATGATTGGGCAATACGTTACCTGATGATACGTACCAGTACCAACCATTTCGATAAAACTATTCAGGACATAAAAGGAATTAGCGAAGCTATTGAGCCGAATTTTCCCTTTCAATATGGATTTGTAAACGATGAATTTGCTCGTTTGATCGAATCTGAATCTAATTTGAGACGGCTTGTCGGTATTTTCTCCATTTTTGCACTCGTGGTTTTGTGTCTGGGATTGCTGGGTGTTGTGATGTTTTTGACGGAGCAAAAAACCAAAGAAATCGGTGTTAGAAAATGTTTGGGCGAACGCGTTTCATCTATTGTCCTAAACCTTCTGAAGCCCTTTGTATATTCAGGATTGATTGCTGGTGCGCTGGCTGTGCCGCTTACCTGGTACCTTATGGAACGCTGGTTGCAAAACTATACCAACCGCATTGAGCTGAATGTGTGTATTTTCCTGTTGTCAATACTTATCTCCATTGCCATTGCTGTGGTAACGGTAAGCTGGCAAAGCTGGCGGGCAGCAACCCGAAATCCCGTTGAGGCATTGAGGTATGAGTAAAATGGTTGGAGGCAAGACTGCGCAAATTGGACTATAGAATATTTTCATGGGCTTTAGGTCTATCATCCCCTTTGTATTTTATTTGCAAGCCCATCAGGAAATTGCGCAAAAACTGGTCGTTGCAAGCACGGTATTGTTTTTGGCTTGGGTTGCGAAAAATGGCGCTCAATTCGTGCTTGCTAATCTGGAATTCAGCCAGGCCCATTATTTCTACAATATCCTGGTCCTTAAGGTTTAGGGCTATTTTTAACTTTCGGAATAGGATGTTGTTGTTCACGCGTTTTTCGGCAACGGGTTGCTCGCCCTCCTTTTTGCCCCGTTTATCATTAATTAAACCGTTTAGAAAAATGGCCAATTCATGGTCGTTGAGGTTGAGGTAGGTTGGGTCGTCCTCCTTTTTTAGCCAATCGCTAATTTGGGAGCGGGTTACCTGAAGGTCGGCCAAGGCAAACAACTCAATCATTTTCGAATCGCTGAAGTCGAATATGTAACGGATACGGCGCATTAGGTCGTTGTTGGTCATGCTGATAATTTTTTGCTAAAGGTACAATAATCCATTTGGGTTTTTAAATGTCTACCGCTGATAAATTCTACGAAAGTTCAACGCCATTTTATTGAAAAAGCTTACTTTAGTAGTTTGGGGATTTATTATAAGTATTTTCTAATGAAAACAGATACTGAAACAATGCTTCTCCGCGATGAAGGAGTCGTACCGACAAATTCCGTTTTGGAGGAGGTTACAGGGAAAAGTCTATATGCTGTTTACAGCCAATTGATCAACTCTGTCACCAAGGAACATGGCTTTGAGATTCAATGGCGCTATTACCATGACGGAAAGTCTTGGTTGTGTAAAGCAGTGTATAAGAAGAAAACGGTTTTTTGGCTATCCATTTGGGAGGGCTTTATACGGACGAGCTTATACTTCACGGATAAGACTAAATCGGGTATTCCGGACTTAAATATAGATGATGAGCTAAAGAAAAGTTTTGAACGTGCAAAGCCTATTGGAAAATTGCTTCCTTTTGTTGTAGATATTTTGTCGTTTGAGCGCCTTGCCGATTTTCTTAAAATTGTTGAGTATAAGAAAAGTTTAAAGTAAGATGAATGTCCTTCAGATAAAAATGACTCAGCGATGATTATCAGAAGAGCAACACTGGAAGATTCCGATTTAATTGCCACCTTTTTGTTGCTGGCAATGGAAGATGTTGTTTACCAATTTATTGGGGAAAATGATTACCCCAAGGCCAAGGGTTTTTTATCTTATTTTGCTGCACGTGAGCGTAACCAATATTCCTATCAGAATTGTTGGGTTGCAGAAATTGAGGGTAAGGTTGTGGCAGCTGCCAATTTATATGACGGAGCCAGATTAGTTGAATTGAGAATGCCTATTATTCAGTATTTGAAAACTCAGTTTAACAAGGACTTTAATCCTGAAGATGAAACGCAGCCTGGTGAATATTACATTGATACTTTAGGTGTAAATCCCAATCACCAGGGTAAAGGTATTGGCTCAAAAATGCTCCAATTTTTAATTGAGGAATATTTTAACAAGCAGCATCAAACTTTGGGCTTATTGGTGGATGAAGATAACCCGGCTGCAAAAAATCTCTATCTGAAATTGGGGCTCCGACCTGTGGGGAAGAAGGTTTTGGTGGGGAAGCCCATGGAGCATCTTCAGTTTAGGGGTTGAAGAAAAATAGTGAAAGCTCAAACCATCATGGATGCCGCATTGATTTTAAAGCAGAAAGTTGACGCTGGTGAAATTTCAGGTTTTAACCAGGCCTCTAGCTACCTTGAGCAATCCAGGGTAGTGAAAGCTTTGTTGGCAGATTTCGATTTTGATGTATTGAATTTGCTCAATCGATTGACAGAAATTTCTGAAATACCCTTTGCACATGGTTTGGAGAAGGTTCAAAAATGGTTGAATAAGTTGGGGGAATTGGCCTTTTGTGAGGATGGATTTTCATTTTCGGGAAAAAGCGATGATATGTTGTCGTGTTATAATTCGATGATAGTAAGCATTTTATTGAGAATGAATTATCCACTCAAAGAGCGAATAAAAAAAGGAATTGATTGGATTTTGGATTATCAAAATCTTGAGCGGGGTGCCGAGAATAAATGGACGGGTTCACGGATTTTTAAGTATGGTGGCTGTATGAGATCAACGCCCTGCTATATTGGGATTGTTAAAGCCATGATTGCACTTACCGATTTTAAGAAACGTGCTGATTACGTTTTGGATGCCAATATTGAAAAAAAGTTGGAAAAGGGATTGGCATATATTCTTGATCATCAAATTTATTTGCGACACTCTAAAGGGCAGCCGATTACGGCAGATATTTTAAAACTGACTTACCCCTTTTCCTATAAAACAAATGTGATCGAAATCCTCCGGTTATTAAAGGATAATAATCTGGCCTCGGATAAGCGTTGTGATTTGGCAAAGGCGTATATCCAGTCCAAAATGCACAAGGATGGTTTTTGGAGAGTAAATAGCTCCTATTTGCCTAAATGTTGGGTGCTGTTTGATGAAACGAAAGACCAAGGCAAGTGGATCAGTTACGAGATAGGGAAGTTGCTAAATAAAAGTAATATCTATGAATTATCTTAATATTGTTTTACTATTATTGTTTACTGTATTATTTGGGTGTGACAAAGGGGAAGATAGTCCATCTCCAGGCAACGGTCCAATGTATTTTCCTTCAAATACGGATGATGCCTGGGAAACAACATCCCTTTCAAGTTTGGGGTGGAATCAAAATGAGGTAGGGTCGTTAATTGATTTTCTTGTTGAGAAAAATACCAAATCGTTTATGATTCTTGTAGATGGCCGAATTGTAATGGAAGCGTATTTTGATGGGCACACCTCCAGCACAACGTGGCAATGGAATAGTGCTGGAAAGACTTTGGTGACCGCAACCGTCGGAATCGCCCAACAGGATGACTTGTTAAATATTAACCATGAAGTTTTTCAATACCTTGGCGCTGGCTGGACGAACGAACCCTTGGAGAAAGAAAATTTAATTACCTCTAAACATCTGCTTTCCATGACTTCCGGGATCAATGACACCAGCCAATTAGTGATCAAACCGAGACTGACCTACATGGCTGATGCTGGGACCCGATGGTCGTACCACAATGTGTTTCAAAAATTAATGGACGTTGTTTCAGAGGCCAGCAATCAGGAATTTGAAGCTTATTTCAACACCCAATTGAAGGATGAAATTGGGATGGATGGTTTTTGGAATAACGGGCTTATATTTACAGTCTACCATAGTTCGACGCGAAGCATGGCCAGATTTGGGCTGCTCGCCCTCAACAATGGAAAATGGAATGGCAAGTCAATTGTCGACGAAGCTTTTTTCTCTGAAAGCACCAGTCCCTCACAGAACATAAATCCCTCCTATGGTTATTTATGGTGGTTAAATGGAAAAACCAGCTTTATGTTGCCAGGTGGTCAAACTGTTTATCAAGGAGCTTTAGTGCCTAATGCGCCAGTGGATATGTTTGCGGCGATGGGCGCAGAAGATCAGCGTATCTATGTAGTGCCGGGCAAAAAAATGGTAATTGTTAGAATGGGAAAGGCATCAAATCCTGGAAATCCTAATTTTGCGCTTTCCGGCTTCGACTTTGATTTATGGCAAAAAATTAATGCAGTAATTGATTGATATTGTTAATATCGGAAACTTTTTAATTGTTATGATCTACACCATTGAACCTATTGGGGAAATCATTACGGCTTTTAAAAACAAAGCGGGCATGCCCATCCAATCGAATGGCGCGAAAGGGATAAAGGGGCAGATTGTGCTTAAAGAAGCGTTTGTAGAGGGGCTGAAGGATTTGGATGGCTTTTCTCACATTATTGTTATTTACCGCTTTCATAAAAGCCAAAGCTTTGAAATGCTGACAACGCCCTTTCTCGATACCAAGAAGAGGGGTTTGTTTGCCACCAGAGCGCCAAATCGGCCCAATTGTATTGGGCTATCTGTCGTCCGTTTAGTTAGCATTGAGGGAAATGTTCTTAATATTGAGAATGTGGACATGTTGGATGGAACACCTCTTTTGGACATCAAGCCCTACATACCCGCTTTTGATGTGCATGAGGCAGAACGGGTTGGGTGGACGGAGGAACGAACAAATGAACTGCCTGAAGTAAAGTCAGACAGCCGGTTTGAGTAAACCGATTCAGCTGTCCAATGAGCAAATTGAAAAGCTGCATTTTCAGACCATCAGGGAAGCGCCAGCAGATGGTTTTCAGCGAATCGGGAAAAATATTTATGTTTCGAATTCCGAAAAGAATATAAGGATCACAATCAATACCAATACTTTTCGGGTGATTACGGTTGATGTGGTATCTAAAAAATAGATTTTTCGAAAGGCTTTTTAAGGGATGCCCTATTATTTTAGTGCCTCTTTCCGGTATATGATTTTTTTATTGGGGACATCGTAAATTTCTGTGATCGGACTATCCTTATAGCCGTTTTCTTGAGAGAACTTATTTAAGGCCGGATAAACTCTGAGTATGCCAATCATAAAAGAAAGACCACCTTTCATGGGGAATTCAGTGACTATGTAATCGTCTACCGGCAATGTCTTTAGCTTGTATTGGCCGGATAATTGGGCGACGACAGCGCTGTCTGCATGATCCAACAGGCAACCGACCTCGGAACGTAATTGCTCTTTAGCTACATTATTTGGGTTGTCGTAGAAAATCCCGATGCCTTTGGTTGTTTCAATTTTCTCGTCGTTCAAAAGGGCATAATAGATCTTGTCTGTGTATTTGGGGGTTTGCTTGTAATCCCCGGTAACACTTTCGTAAACCATGGTTTCTCCCCCTGATTTCGTGACTAGGATATTAATTTTTTTGAAGCCGCCATAATAAGCGTATACAAAAACCAGCAGAAGGACAATTACGGCGATGATGATTAAGGTTGTTTTCATAGTATTTTATTTTTAGAAAAAATTTTCCTGTAGATATTTCTCTATCTGTGCCTTTAATTGATCGAAACTTTGCTCAATTGACTGGCTGGTCGTGTCAATTGTAATTCTTTTTCCTTCCCAAGGGTCAAATTCCCTATTTAGAATCTCGTCCCAGGTCGGTAGTCGCAACCTTTCTACGTCGATAACCCTGTTTTGGCATCGGTTCCTATGTTCTTTCATATCCGAGCAAACAATTTCAATATTAATATATTGACAATTAATTTGCAAGGCCACATTTTCCCATTCTCTTCGAGTGAGAATAATGGGGTTGCATGAATCGGCAACGACATTGTGTCCCAGATTCAAATTGTCTCTGGCTACTTGATAGGCCAATCGGTATCCTTCGCCCTGTACATTAAAGTTACATAAGTCCCTTAAAGCTTGCTCTATTGTGTCAATTCTTAGATATACTGCTTTGTATTCTTTTGCAGTGAGTTTAGATAAACTTGATTTTCCGGTGGCAGGTAGTCCTGAAAAGATAAACAATATGGGTTTCATGGTTTTATTTACTCTTTTACGGCATTTTGATATTCGGCACTTATTTCCCGGGGCGAGTAAATGTATAATATATTTCCTAGTGGATCTTTTACGGAAAACGCCCGGTCGCCCCATTTGTGGTCTGTTATCTCCTCAATGAAAGTGAGACCTGCTGGCTGAATTTTAGCATATTCAGCATCAACATCGCTCACATTTAGATTCAAAGTCAGTCCGCCAGAAAATACAGTGTATATTGACCCGTATTCTGGTTTAATAAACGAAATGAAGGTGTTGGGATTCTTGTCGCTTTGGAATTGTATGGTCACATACCATTCGCAGTCGAAAGTAATTTTCACATCAAAATGACGGACATAAAAGTATACACACTCCTTAATTTTGTCAGTGTGGATAGTAATGGATAAATCGTTGAATTTCATAATGCTTGTTTTTATTGCAAAAATAGCCCTGGGGTCTGAATTAGCTTGTGTAAAAAACCGACATTCTTAAAATAGTTCACCAGGCACACTGCCACCAAATTCTTTAAAATCTTTAATGAGATGGGAATGATCAAAATATCCACATTCAAGGGCAGCTGAGTAAAGACCCTCCTGAGGCCAGTGCCTCAGATATCTCAACGTGTGTCTGAACTTAACAATTCGACAGAATTTTTTGGGAGCAACTCCAACAGATACTTTAAACTGGCGTTCCAAATGTCGTTCGCTCAAACATGCAATATCTGCCATTTGCCTGAGAGAGGTTAGTCCATTTGCTTTAAGAATGTATTCAATAGTGTAATCTATGCGTTTTTCCGTAGAGCGTACATAAGGTAATTTGCCTAATAGATAGTTTTCAATGTTGGCAATTCGTTCTGCCATGGTTGAAAAATCGGAAAGCTGTTCATAGAAAGCACCCTCAAACAAGGTTTCAGTTAAGGCCAATTCAACTGTCCTATTGGTTAATTCATAAACAGGCATATGGGTAAAGGCAGTTATGCCTCCAGGACGAAAACGAATTCCCAGCATTTGTGTTTTTCCGGGTTCAAAGATGACATCCAGATAGGTGGTTATTGTTCCTACTATATAAGGTAGCTGGTTATAAGGTTGACCTTTTCCATTATTGCTCTCGATGTTAAAAATTATATCCACACAACCATCTGGCAGAATCCGTTGCACACTGGCAGAGCTAACTGTAGTGTCGGAAACCCAGAAAGTTTCAATCAGGTGTTGCAGGCGCTTGTCGGGAAGGTATTCGTGGTACATGTCCTAAATAAGGTTTTTTATATCGTTCATGTGTAACTTGAAATGCTCAGGATAACCCTTAATCATTTCTCTCAGGGTCACTTTTGACCCTTCAAAATCCTTCCAGTAGTTTTCGAGCTTTGATGGGTCGATGCATTGAATCAAGTGGATGAGGTGTAAGTTGAAAGACTTCCATAGGAGGACAAGGTTTTTCCAGTCGGCATGCTGGTAATCCTGAATGCCTATCCATCGATCGTTGTCCTGCGTATAATCAGGGAAAGTCAGATTGTCAGCGTATTGCAGCCGAACCATTCTCTGATGGTTGTTGGATGCGGAATCAACCAAATGGCCCAGAAGTTGTTTGATGGTCCGGTTTTGGTGATTGCTTCTTCCAGTTACCACTTCTTCAGACAATGAAAGCAATTGGGGTTCCCACTCTTCTACAATTTTCCCTATTTCGTCGGTATTTTTTCTTAAANNTAGCTAAGCGGAAGGTTTTGAGGTTATTATTTCGTTTCTTAAATTTAAACGTTTTGTTTGAAATGGCAACGAGCGGATACATGTTTTTCGCAATAGTTGAGGTTCTAAAAATGTTAAGGAGGGGGCAGTAGTTAATAATCAAGGATATTGTAGCTTTTTAAAAGGTTTTTACCTTATTTTTGTTAGTGTTTGAGGTTGTTCAGCTACTAGCAAAACGAATTTTAATGTCAGAAGATAAGCCCCGACTGATAAGATTGATCGCTATCATGACGCAGTTACAATCCATGCGGATTGTAACTGCTAAGGCTATTTCAGAAAAACACAAGGTTAGCATCCGGACTGTTTATCGGGATATTAGAGCGCTGGAGCAGTCGGGCATTCCAATTGTTACTGAGCAAGGAAAAGGATACTCCCTAATGCCGGGCTACAAGTTACCTCCAGTTATGTTTACCGAAGAAGAGGCCAACGCCCTGATTACGGCAGAGCATCTGATTTTGAAAAATAAGGACAACTCTTTGTCGGACCACTACCAAAGCGCCATTACCAAAATCAAATCGGTACTCCGTTCCAACCAAAAGGAAAAAACAGAATTTCTGGCTCAGCGGATACAGGTAAGGAATAACCGCAACAATGAAAAGACGAGTGGCTATCTGATCCAATTACAGGGAACTATCGCCAACTTTCAAGTTGTAGCCATCGATTATCTTTCTTTGGACAAGCAAAAAACTAAAAGGGATGTTGAACCCTTTGCCTTGTATACGACCAATGACAATTGGATTTTGATTGCTTTCTGTAGAAAAAGAAATGACTTTAGATCTTTTCGTTTGGATTGCATTCAAAATTTATCAACAAGGACAGAAAAGTTTGAACCTCACAAAATCACCTTGAAGGAATATTTTGAAGAATGTAGACGAAAATATTTGAGTACCCCTGACACACGCTTGTCACCCGGCCCATTTACCTTTACCAATAATCAAAATAAAGAAATTATGGAAAAGGTAAAAATTGAACCGTTTAAAGTTATTGGTATAGGCGTTCGGACCACCAATGAAAACAATCAGGCTGCCACTGACATCACTCAGTTGTGGCAGCGTTTTATAGGGAATGGTCTTGTCGGGAAAATCCCCAACAAAGTAGACGGGGCCATCTACGCGCTGTACACCGATTATGAGGGGGATTATACCAAACCATATACAACCTTTCTGGGATGCATGGTGACCGATTTTAGTGAAATTCCTGAAGGACTATCTGGTAGGTCTTTTAATGGTGGTACTTACGAAAAATCCTCCGCAAAAGGCGATCTGATGAAAGGCTTGGTTATAAATCATTGGGAAAAAATATGGCAGGCGGG
>DHVH01000240.1 GCA_002412555.1 Marinilabiliaceae bacterium UBA5213
ACTGATGCACATCTCCAACCACCACACTTTCATTTCTATTGATGCCGGCCCAGCAAACACCGGTATCTTTCTTTAGTTTTAAACAAGCTATTGGCCCCTGATAGGGACCAACAATCAATTCTCCCTCTTCCAAAAAATAAAACCCAGTCCAAAAATAACCGGTCATTTTATGATGCAATAAGGCAGCAATGGTAGCCATTCTGGAAATAGGATTTTCCGTACTAACTACCAATCCCTTAATTTGTTGATACAACCGGTCGTATTTCCCAGCCTTGCTTTTACTCATAGTTAAACTCATAAATCAGTCAGATTGAATGAATGCCCAGATACAATATACAATTTTAATCCTACAACAAAAATAATCTAACTGGACGAACACAAAAACAGCCGACCCGGTATTTTATTACCAAGCCGGCTGCACACTCATCTACTAAACCTAAACCCAAAACTATGCTTTTTTAATCAATCAAGCACTCGTTTACTTAATTAAAAGGAAATTTTTTATCAGTTGGCATAGCTTCCTTCGCTATCACGTAACATTTCTTGCAATTTCTTACGTGTAAAGAATATCCGACTTTTTACTGTACCGATGGGCAATTCCAGCTGCTCGGCAATTTCTTTATACTTGTATCCGTCGGTATGCATCTTAAACGGGATGCGGAAATCATCATCCAAACGCTCGATATACCTGTTCATTTCGGTAACGCTGTGTACCATCTCAGGTGTTTCAGAGGCGAAATTTCTTTTATAGGCTACCCGAAGGGCATCCTCATTGCCATCAAAGGTATTTCTGGTCTTCTGATTCCGACGGTAATTGTTGATAAAAGTGTTTTTCATAATTGTAAACACCCATGCTTTAAAATTGGTATTGGCAGCAAACTGATTCCTATAAGTTAAAGCCTTCAAAATGGTTTCCTGCAATAAGTCTCTGGCATCTTCATCATTGGCTGTCAAGCTTAGGGCAAAATAGAGTAGCTTGTCCTGAAGTCCAAGCAACCGGTCATTAAATTGCATTGTTGTCATGGCTGAAATTTTTTGTTTGATTTTGTATAACAAATATACGGCAATCATAAACACATGCAAAAGATTTGCCCTATTAATTTTTTCCAATTTAGAGCCATTCTAAATAAAATTTTACATTTTATTCTTATTATCAACAACTTACAAACGACACCATTGTTCATTCTAAATAACGTTGTTAACAAAAGGTTAAACAAACCAGAATCTAAAAATTAATCCTTCAAGGGGACTATCCGTACTCATAATCAGTCGGGTAAGTGACCACATCTACAATACCCTACCAAACCAATCGTGATAAAAATCACCTTGTGGCGTACTTTGTTCCCATAATATTCTGAAATTTCATGCAAATAGGATAATTTTATCCCATCCAAGAAATAACAAATAACCGCAAAACAAACGTATGCAACATATCTCTTCGCGTCTCATTCACGGATTGCCCGATTCACAGGCCTCTGATTTTAACCGTAGCCTGAAAACCCCCATTTACGAATCGGCCTCCTTCGACTTCGAAACTGCTGAAGATGCTGAAAAAGCCTTCACCGGAGAAACAGATGCCTTTGCTTACTCACGGATTTCCAACCCCACTGTTACAGAACTTCAAAACAGGTTGAAATTGTTCAGTAATGCTGAACAATGTTTATGTGTATCTTCGGGCATGGCGGCCATATCCAATGTTTTTCTCACCTTATGCAGCACTGGCGATAACATCATTACCTCTCAATATCTGTTTGGCAATACCCTCTCTTTTTTCGCCAAAACCATCCGCTCGTTCGGTATTGAAGCCCGTTTTTCCAATCTGGAAGCTCCACAATCCATCCTTGACAACATAGATGAGCATACACGTGCCATATTTCTGGAGCTACCCACCAACCCGCAACTCATTTTCTTTGATGTGCCGGCCATTGCTAAAATAGCCCGGGAAAAAAGAATACCGCTTATTGTGGATAACACAGTATTGACACCATACCTATTTCCCTGCCAGCAATATGGGGTGGACATAGAAATCTTTTCAAATACCAAATTTGTATCAGGAGGAGCCACTTCCATTGGTGGCACTGTATTGGTGTATGGGTCGGACAAGTGGGCCCACAATCCTAAATTGGCAGTTGATTACGAAAAGTTTGGGCAGGATGCTTTTTTCAAACGACTGTATAAAGAGGTCTACCGAAACATAGGCGCTTGCTTGTCGCCCAATAACGCTTACCTGCAGCTATTGGGCTTGGAGACCATTACCCTGCGCATCGACAGGATTATGGACAACACTTTGGAAATGGCCCGTTTTCTGCAAAATCAGCCCAAGGTTCTAAAGGTTAGATACGGCGCACTGGAAAACGACCCAGGTTATGCCATGGCCATGGAATTGACCAAAGGCAAGGCAGGATGCCTCATCAGTCTCGAACTGGAAAATAAAGCCGCCTGCTACCTCTTCATGAATGCACTCCAAATGATTAGGCGGGGCACTAATTTCTGCGACAATAAATCCATGATCATTCATCCGGCCTCGACTATATACTGGGATTTTAGTCCGGAAGACAAGCAAAGAATGCAGATCAGCGAGGGACTGTTGCGGCTGTCAGTTGGTTTGGAGGCCATTGAGGATATCAAATCAGATATTCAACAAGCCTTATCCCTTCTTTAAATCAGACAATCCATCACATTAGCAGGTGTTACGCAAAAGACAATATAAACGGCACTAGAACTGGAACCAATAACGAAAGTACTATACCAGAAAAGATGGCTACCACAGCCATTTCTTTACCCGAAAACTTCACCACCACAGGCAAGGTCGTATCCATGGCAGTTGCGCCACCTGACACAATAATGGCCAGTTTTCCAAAAAAGCGCACTAAAAAAGGCGCCATTACCAAAGTTATCACCTCCCGAATAATATTGGCCAGCAATGCCACCACGCCCAATTCCTGACCTTTGAGTCCGGCAATCAGCACGGCCGATAAAGAATAGTAACCAAAGCCGGCACCAACAGCCATGGCCTCCTGAACGCTAATCTGATAAATAAAATAAGACAAGAGTCCGGCACCTCCTAAACTGCCCAAAACAACTACCAAGGGAACCAGAATAATACGCACGTTCATTTGGCGGACAATGCCAACAATGGCTCTGTCACTTCCAACGCCCACCCCTACAATCAGCATTAAAAGATAAAGGGCGTAAGACGAAAGGTTTTTATTGAGCAGCCATTCGGGCAAGATATTGGTCATCGAAAACAAAATGCCGGCAGCAAAAAAGGAAAGAATAATCAGACTACTTTTCATAAGCACCTCCACTTTTATCCATGGATTTTCCATACCACAACATAAGCAACTTGCCCAAAAAAAGACTGCCACCTAATGCTCCCATAGATAATAGGAAAGCCTGCCAACCTAAGGTGTGGAAGTTTTCTATAATCTGTGGATTATGGCCAACAGAAATACCCAATAAAAACAGCAGCAAATAAACGGCCCACATCATCAACTTTTCACTAACTAGTTTGACTTTCTGAAAGGTATGAAACCAGCGACCAAAAAAAATGCCCACGATAAAAAACCCAATCACAAACAAAATTTCCATTTCTTAATCTTTTAATCTTCAACAACTTAATGTTGAGCATTCAGAAAAACACTTCTCTACACAACCAGACGAAATAAAACTGGCACAGTTTTAGATTACAACCAATTCATCAATTATTCATTTGCCACTTATTATATTGCACACTTTTATACATTGCACACCTTAATAGATAGGCTTCCAGATTGAATGGTAGGGTCAGATTATTTTTTTTTAAATTTTATTGTAGAGGAATAACGCAACTATTATCAAATCCTTACGTCTTAAGGCTAAGCACCTTTATTTTGCTGCTAAGCCAAAAGGCCAAATAACCAAAAAATATTCAAATGAGACTGTTAAGACTTTCGATATATGTACTCATCGTTTTAGCCATTGCCAAGTTCACTGGTGGTAACCTGCCCCAGAATCACAATGAAACTTCCTACACAAACACCTTTTCATTTTGGGCCACTCCTCAATTGGAGCAAAAAAGCTTTAGGGAGGTAATGAAGAATGATTCAGTTACTTACCTTAATTTCTACAGCACTTTACCGCTTAACCACAAACCCATGTACATAAAATCCAATCAAGAGACCTCAAGCATGTTCACACGAATATACCAGCCCAACCCACTGCCATACAGGAAATATGACACCAATTTCTCCTTTATCGTATTTTAGATTTTAAAAGGAATATAGTACTAGTACCCCAAACCAGTTAGGACACTGACCATTTATTCCTTCATGGTCAATTGAATTCTCTTTCGCGCAGCATCCACCTCCACAACCGTCACTTCTACTTGCTCATGCAAGGTCACCACATCATTGGGATCTGACACAAACCTATTGGCCAACTGACTAATGTGAACCAGTCCGTCTTGCTTAACCCCCACATCCACAAAGGCGCCAAAATTGGTAATATTGGTAACAATACCTGGTAGTTTCATGCCGGGACGCAAATCCTCAATGCTACGAACATCAGGCGAAAACTCGAATACTTTAATCACGCTGCGCGGATCGCGACCGGGCTTTTCCAGCTCAGACAGAATGTCGGTCAAAGTGGGCATTCCAATCTTATCGGTCACATAGCGTTTCAGGTCGATTTGCTGGCGCAAATCTTTTTCCTTAATCAAATCAGCAACACTACAATTCAGATCCGATGCCATTTTTTCTACTATTTCATAAGCCTCCGGATGTACCGCTGAATTATCCAGTGGATGCTTACCACCACTGATGCGCAAAAATCCGGCACTCTGCTCAAAGGCTCTGGCACCTAGTCGCGGGACTTTCTTAAGTTCCTTGCGCGAATTAAAGGCACCTATTTCAGAACGGTACTCCACAATATTCTTGGCCAATTGCGGACCCAGTCCGGATACATACGTCAGCAAATGGTGACTGGCCGTATTCAATTCCACTCCTACCATGTTAACGCACGACTCCACCACCTGGTCGAGCGACGAACGTAAACGGGTTTGATCTACATCGTGCTGGTACTGACCTACTCCTATAGATTTTGGATCAATTTTTACCAACTCGGCCAGGGGATCCATCAGGCGTCGACCAATGGAAACTGCACCCCGCACGGTGACATCGTACTCAGGAAACTCATCCCGGGCTGTTTTGCTGGCACTGTAAACAGAAGCACCATCTTCACTAACCACAAACACCAGAATATCTTTGTTAAACCGGATGTTGCGGATAAAGGATTCGGTCTCACGGGAAGCAGTGCCATTGCCTATGGCAATGGCATCTATCTTATAGGCCTCGACCAGCGTGTCAATTTTCTTGTAAGCTTGTTTGATTTCATTTTGAGGGGCATGGGGATAAATGGTCTCGTTATGCAGCAAAGAGCCCTGTGCATCTAAACACACCACTTTGCAACCCGACCGGTAACCCGGATCCAGCGCCAAAACGCGCTTCTGACCCAGTGGAGAAGAAAGCAATAACTGCCTTAGATTGGAGGCAAATACCTGAATAGCTCCCAACTCAGCCTTCTCACGCGACAAATTCGCAAATTCATTTTCAATAGAAGGTGCCAGCAGACGCTTATAAGCATCCTCTACGGCCTTTTCCACCTGTTCCGATGCCGCGGTTCTGCCTCTCACAAAAAGACGATTCAAGCGCTCAAGCGCGTGCTCGCTCTCCGGTGACACAGAAATTTTCAAAAACCCTTCTTTTTCAGCACGGCGCATCGCTAATACCCTGTGAGAGGGACAACGTTTTAAGGGTTCTGAAAAATCAAAATAATCGCGGTACTTGGCAGCCTCTTCATCTTTACCCTTAACCAGCTTGGAGACAATGACCGCCTCCCGGTCAAACAAGTTCCGAATGACTTCCCGTGCCTTCATATCCTCATTGACCCGCTCAGCAATGATATCACGGGCACCCTGCAAGGCAGCGTCTGCATCAGGCACTTCATCCGACAAAAAGGCGGTGGCACGTCCCTCCACATCCCTTTCTTGCTGAAGCATCAGAATATCCGCCAAAGGCTCCAGTCCAAATTCCTTTGCCTTCACAGCGCGCGTTTTGCGTTTGGTCTTATAAGGCAAATAAAGATCTTCCAACTCCGTGGCATTCCATGTCGCGGAAATTTGCTGCTTAAGTGCATCCGTTAATTGCCCCTGTTCTTCAATGGTTTTAAGGATGCTCTCCCGTCTTTTTTGTATCTCCTGAAGTTTTTCGTAGCGCTCTTTAATGGTGCCGACTTCCACCTCATCCAGACTGCCGGTGAGTTCCTTGCGGTAACGACTGATAAAGGGAATGGTAGCACCCTCATCGAGCAGGGCAATGGTATTGGCTACCTGTTTTGGAGATATATTGGTTTCTGAAGATATTAACTGAACGTACATTGTTTTATGCTTAAATGATGAGACTCCAGCCAATCGCTAATCGCTAGGCCTTCTTTTTGTATTCTCGGTTGCCCTTTCCTTTAAAGCCGCCTTTGCTGCCACCACCCGGTTTCTTAAAAAAACGTTTGGCTTTTGGTGCATTGGGATCATATACAGGTCCGGGCTCAAAGCCGTCGGGCAACGGCGATTTAAAGATGGTCGTATCGATCAACTTTTCGATCATACCGAATTTATCCATCTCATTTTCATTGATGAATGTCAGCGCTACCCCGGTAGATTTAGCTCTGGCGGTACGACCAACACGGTGGACATAATCTTCCGCATCATTAGGCACATCATAGTTAATCACCAAATCAATGCCGTCCACATCAATGCCTCTGGCAATAATGTCGGTGGCCACAAGTATCTGTGTTTTTCGGTTGCGGAACCCAAGCATGACCGATTCCCGTTCAGCCTGTTCCAAATCTGAGTGAATGGCCTCGGCCGGAAAACCTGCTTGACGAAGAGATCGATGAATTTCTTTTACTTTAATTTTTCTGGATGAGAAAATCACGATGCTGGTCAACTCTTTATTCTTTAACAAGGAAGTAATCAGCGGAATTTTTTGATTATCATACACCAGATAGGCGGCCTGCAAAATACCTTCAGCAGGTTTGGACATGGCAATATTGATCTCCTCGGGATGTTTCAGCAACTTCTTCGACAAGGTGCGGATTTTTGAGGGCATGGTAGCTGAAAACAAGAGCGTTTGACGGTCTGTTGGCAGTGTTTTTACAATCTGCATGATGTCATCATGGAAGCCCATATCCAGCATGCGATCGGCCTCATCCAATATCAAATGCTTCAGCGTCGAAAACTTGAAGTAATCCATGGTGAGGTGCTGAATTAAACGGCCCGGCGTTGCCACAATAACATTGGCCCCGCTAATCAGCGCCCGCTTTTGCTGCTCCCACAGACCTGCGTCATTGCCTCCGTAAACGGCAATAGAGGTCACCGGCAAAAAGTAAGAAAAGCCTTGCAGTTGTTGATCTATTTGTATGGCCAGTTCTCTGGTAGGCACCAAAACCAGCGTAGTCGTATTTACATCCTTGCGTTGCACCAATTCATTGAGGACAGGCAGCAGGTAGGCGGCCGTTTTACCGGTTCCGGTCTGGGCACAGGCAATCAAATCCTTGCCGGTCATTATGATGGGTATGGTATCCTGCTGTACAGGTGTTGCTTCTTCAAATCGCATAGCATCTAATCCTTCCAGGATTTCTGCTTCGAATCCAAATTCCTTAAAGTTCAAAATATCTTCTTCTAAATAAATTTATAATCATCTGTCTATTCCACATAAAGCACCAGACCCTTCAGGTATTCACCTTCGGGATGATAGATACTAACGGGATGGTCAGCCGGTTGCTCCATCTGGTGCAAAATCCGTACATTTCGTCCACTGCGTGCTGCAGCCGAAAAAATCATGGTCCGGAAAGCCTCACGACTAATCACCTGTGAGCACGAAAAGGTAAACAATATACCACCAGGCGCTATTTGCTCAATGGCCTTTGTGTTTAATCGTTTGTAACCTTGAAGCGCATTGTTCACCACTTTCATATGTTTGGCAAAGGCGGGAGGATCCAGCACTATTAAATCATATTTTTGCTGAGCGGCTTCCATGAACTTAAAAGTGTCCATGGCAAAGGCTTCATGACGGCCATCATCGGGGAAATTAAGTGCTACGTTCTCATTGGTAAGTACGATGGCCCGCTCCGAACTGTCCACCGAATGCACCAAAGTGGCACCCCCGCGTAAGGCATAAAAGGAAAATCCGCCGGTATAACAAAATGTGTTCAGGACCTTACGTCCTGAACTATACTTTTCCAACAAAGCACGGTTATCGCGCTGGTCGACAAAAAATCCCGTTTTCTGACCCTTTTCCCAATCTACTTTGAATTGTAAACCATTCTCCTGGGCCACATGGGTAGTGCTGCGTCCAAGAATATAACCATTTTCAGGTTCCACATCCGCTTTAAAAGGAAGCGTTCCCTCCGATTTCTCATAGATGGCTTCTAACTCTTGGCCCAGGACCTCCTGGAAGGCCTTAACAAGGCTATCACGCATCAAATACATGGCCACGGTATGCATTTGCATCACCGCCGTAGTACCGTACATATCCACAATCAAACCGGGCATCCCATCGCCTTCACCATGAATTAAACGGTAGGCATTGGTATTAGCTGAACCGGCCAATCCCATAGTCTTGCGCAACTGCCAGGCCACAGAAATTTTTTTAACCCAAAAAGCATGGTCAACCACCTCATCTTCAAACGTCAATACCCGAACTGCAATAGATCCAATTTGGTAGTGACCAATGGCCAAAAAATTATCATGTGCATCATGGATCCGCACCAGATCACCTTCTGTAACCTCACCGCCCACATTCTTGATAGCACCGGAAAAAATCCAGGGGTGGAAGCGCTTTAAACTTTGTTCTTTACCTGGCTTAAGGTATATAATGGGAAATTGCATGCTTATGAAATTTGGTTGCGATAGATTACACTTTTTACTTTAAAATCGGGCTGAAGCAACATCAATTCCTGGTATATCCTCAGACCTATCCAGGCATCAATGGCAGCATAGTCGATCTGACCGGGTGTCAAAACATCTGTTTCCCAATTGGTGAGGCGCTGACGTTTTGAAACACGCACATTCAGCACTAAACCTGCCAAGGCTTTGAGACTGAATACATCAATTCCGAAACCTTTCACCATATCCTGTAGCTCTATGAATCCGCCAGGCTTAAAAGGCGCCAACTGGTTGAGACCGCGAAGATCATCCCGAATACCCACGCCTACTTTATATACTTTAGGGTTTTCAAACAGTTGAATCAATGGTGCACAAAAACCCAGCTTATTAAGTCTGAACAAATAAGCTTCCTGATCGGTTGAAAGCTGCAGAAGAGAAATTTGATTGGAAGTACCTTTCTTAAATGCCGGTTTTGTTTCCGTATCAAAACCCAAAACTTTCGCTTCAGAAAGTTTGTCAACAATTTCCTGAACAACATCAGGATCTTCTACCACTGTAATAACCCCCTCAAATTGACATAAAGGCAATTCACCTATGGCTTCTTTACTAATATTACTATCCATCTAAAATAATTGTTCGTTCATGAGGGGTTTTAATCGGGCATGCCATCCTGATAATCGCGCTGGCGGCGTGAAATAATCCAATGGTTGGTGTTTTGCTCCTCCATATCGACTTCAGGCAATATCTCTTCCTCCTCGTCTTCCAGACTTTCACCTCCATAATACACCATATGCAGTGCTCTTAGAACATTTACCAGTCGCTGTCCCCAATAAGACTCAAATTGCGTTACCAATTCAGCTAAAGCATCATTCATGATTTCGGTTACAGCCGTTCGATAACCCATCAGAAAGTCCTTAACATCCTGATAGATGTCGGCCATATTCTCTGATACCGTTGAGGTCAGTGGCAAATCACTGCGTTGCATATCAGCGGTAAAAACCTCCAGATAATCATCAAACCTGCCGGTTTTAGCCTGAACATGGAAACGAATAAACTCATAATCCTCTTCCATGACATGCTTTTCCAGAAAATCTTCAAGCATGGTGTCCGGCTTTGGCAACATGGTTGATTTTAAATAGAGTAAGGGTAATATTTTCAGCGCCGTTGACACAAATTCGACGCGCGACTGGAACTCAATATGCTCCAGCCATTTACAAAATTCATTACCGACCGTTACAAACTCAATGACCTTTGGCGAATATACCGGATGCTCAAAACTTTCTTCCATAATCACAAACTAATAGGGTTACAAAGGTAACAAAAACCACGTAAAATCCATGCAAGTATCACGCGCTCAATATCAGACAGTTTTGACAGCCAATCAGGTCTTTGCCAGCCACTCCAGCATGCCTTCTCCATTTTCGACAATAACATCGGCCTCTTCGAGCCAACGGAGCACTTTCCATGCTTTATCAGAGGGAAAGGACAGACTGCCTGCTAAATCATCAGGAGATTTTGGGGATTGAAGAAGCGCTTTTTGAATAGCGGCTTCTATCTTCTCAAACTCCTCATCGGATAAAAGGGTTTTCTTTCGTTCCAGACAAACATCGCAATGGCCACAATTGTCAGAAGCCTGTTGCCCAAAATAACGCAACAATAAGCGACTGCGACAAATATGAACCGAGTCGGCATAGTCTATCACCGACTCAACGCGGGTCTCGTACTGCTCCATCCGGTCCTTATAGACCTCAGGAGGAAACTTCAGGTGCCGTGGCTCAAAACGGTGCTGCAGGTAAGTGATAAGCGGTGTACGGCGCTGCGGATTGTAATGCAAAACCTTTAGGCGACTCAGCAACAGAAAAGCCTGGTAAACCTCATCGCGAGAGACATTTAACCTTTTGGCCAATAAATCCTCATCAATACTGGCATAATCGGTAAACAATCCGGTATAACTTCGCAACAACACTTTTAAAAATGGATCCAACCTGGCATTGGCGACCTGGAATTTATACAGCTCATAATCGTTCATCAACATAATTACCGTAGAAGGGATATCTGCCATTTCGGTAAAATAGAGGTACCCGGCACGTTGAAGAATTTTTAGACTGCTTACGAGCGTCAACACATTAAAGCCGAAAGCCGCGCAAAACCGTCCGATGTTAAAATCCAAAACCTGGTGCTCACCAAAACCGACTGCCAACTGAAAAAAATTCCCCAATGCATCGTACACCCTTCGAATGACATCTACTTCGGGAAAGGTAGTGGCAATGCTGCGGGTCAGTTGAGTCTTATCGTTGGGTGACCAGAGCAAAACAGCGTAAGCCCTTTTTTCATCCCGTCCGGCGCGCCCTGCCTCCTGAAAATAAGCCTCCAATGAATTGGGTGAATCCATGTGAACCACCATGCGGACATTCGCCTTGTCAATGCCCATACCAAAGGCGTTGGTTGAAACAATCACGCGGCAGTCGCCCGACATCCATGCGGCCTGTCGTGCATCTTTTACTTTTTGCGGTAACCCGGCATGAAAAAAATCAGCCCTAATCCCATGACCTTGGATTTTTTCAGCATATTCTTTGGTCTTTTTGCGATTACGCACATACACCACAGCCGATCCGGGCACAGCATCCAATATTTTCAACAATTGTTGCTCTTTGTCTTCTGAACGACGCACCACATATGCCAGATTGCGGCGTTCAAAACTTTTCTGAAAAACATTCGGCTTTGGAAATTTCAGTTGGGCTTGAATATCTGTGACAACTTCAGGTGTGGCCGTGGCTGTTAAGGCCAACACCGGCACACCGGGCAAATGCTCACGCACTTCGGCAATCCTCAGGTAACTGGGCCTGAAATCATAGCCCCACTGCGAAATACAATGGGCTTCGTCGATGGCCAGGAGACTCACTTTTAGATGGGGCAATTTTTCCAGAAACAGTCGGGTAGATAAGCGCTCCGGTGAAAGATACATGAATTTATAATCGCCAAAAATGCAATTGTCAAAAGCCCTTTCTATCTCACCGTAATTCAACCCGCTATGTATGGCATAGGCCTTAATACCCTTGCGATTGAGATGCTCTACCTGATCTTTCATCAAAGCAATAAGCGGGGTAACAACCAGACAAATGCCGGGCTGTGCCAAAGCAGGCACCTGAAAAGTCAAGGACTTTCCTCCACCCGTGGGCAATAAACCAAGGGTGTCACGCCCCTCGCCTATCGACTGTATAATATCGAGTTGCATCGGACGAAAATCATCGTATCCCCAGTATTTTCGTAATATGTCGTGGTAGATCTTGTTCAAGGATTCAAGGTATAAAAGAAAAACTATCGGCTGAGATCAAAAATAGATAAACGATTGATGTTAATTACACAATGGCTCAAAAAAAATGCCCTGCAACGCAGGGCACTTTTCGACAAAAACTGATAAAAAAACTAATTAACAAACTCTAACTCTTTCACTTTTACACTTAAGGACGATCTAATCTCTCCGTCTTTACTTTTATACCCTTCAGCTTCAGGAACGCCTTCAATCAACACCCGTTTTCCCTTTTTCAGGTACTCAGCCACTTTTGAATTCTGATCCCGCCACATATTGGCTCTCACCCATTCTGTCTTCTCAACTTTGTTGCCATCTTTGTCTTTGTAATCCAGCGTGATGGCCACATTAAAATTAATCACTTTACTGGTTCCTACTTCTTTAACTTCGGCGTCATTTCCAAGAACGCCTGACAAAATCAATTTAAACATAACGTTTGTGATTTTTGGGTTTATAATTAAGGACTGAATTGAGTCAACAAATTATTATAAAAAAATATCACTGTCAAGTTTAATTGTGATTTTTGTCACTTTTTTCTTTTTTCCACTAATCGAAGATAGGTATAGTCAAATATACTTTTGGGGCATTACAAAAAAATCACCTAGTAGCAAAAAATCAATTCCACTCTGCTACTCCATAAAATCTCCGTGAACCTCCGAGTTACTTGGTAATCAATAATTAAAACTACTCCCCCCTAAAAATTCCCGCAAAATAGACGTTGGAGGAATTTGACGGGGCAACATGGGTTTAAAATAGTTGAAGAATCTTAGCAAGCGACTCGCCTCTGCAAATTCAGGTTGATTGGGCTGCACTTCAAGCAGGATAGGTTCAGCAAAGGGTTTAAGCACCGAAAACTCATACAGCAAAGCGGTATTAAACATCACATCGGCTTCCTCCTGATAGGGGAAAATATGCTTCTCTTCACCCCTGCGGACGCTGGCCCAGCGACCAATGGTTTCCTGAGCAGAGTATTTCCGGTATTTATAATCACGAATAATGCGCCTGATGAGTCGGTTATCGGTTGTAGCAATGCGCGTATGGTCATCAATATTGATCGAAGTCAGTGCTGAAACGTACACCTTAAACTTGGCATGATCATCCACTGAGGGCGTTAAACCAGGGTTAAGACCGTGGATGCCTTCTATGATAAGTATATTCTGGGGTCCCATGCTCAGTTTTTCCCCATCGTAAAACCGTCCACCCGTTTCAAAGGAAAATTTGGGAATGGCCACTTCCTGACCCGATAAAAGCTCTACCAAATGTTGATTAAACAGTTTCAGGTCGATGGCTTCCAGTGCTTCAAAATCGTAATCGCCATTTTCATCTTTAGGGGTGTGCTCCCGATCGATAAAATAGTTGTCGAGCGACAAATTAAGCGGTTGAATACCAGACACCAAAAGTTGGATGGCCAATCGTTTTCCAAAAGTAGTTTTACCACTTGAGGAGGGTCCGCTAATAAGCACCACTTTTATTTTATCTTTCCGTGCGGCGATCCGGTCAGCTATGTTAGCGATTTTCTTTTCATGCAATGCTTCCGTTACTTTGATAAGCGTATCGGCCTTTCCATTGCCGGCCGATTTATTCAAATCGCTGATTTTAGTCACATTCAAAATTTTGCTCCACTGACTAAATTCTCTAAAAATCTCAAAGAGCTGATTCTGCAGCACCAAATCTTCCAGTACTGAGGGATCACTTGCTCTTGGCACCCGAAGTAACATACCATTGTAGTACTTATTCACATCAAACACCTTCAGGTGGCCGGTAGATGGTACCAGATAACCATAAAATATGCCAATATAATCGCCCATGCGATAATAAGAGGTATAATATTGTCCCCGATGCCTGATTAAGTCTGACTTGTCGGTCACCCCCCTTTCTTCAAACAGGCGGATGACATCTTCGGTCTCTTCCTTCTCTTGTACAAAAGGCAGATCCTGTGCGACAATTTCGCGCATCTTTTCCGCAATATCTATGGTATTCTGAACCGTTAATTCACCCTTAAGATTATCCAACTCACAATAAAAGCCCTTACTCACAGAATGTTCAATGCGAAGTTTGGCACCAGGAAACAAAGCCTCCACAGCGGCATACAGAACAAAGGAAAGACTGCGAATATACATGCGCATGCCATCGACATGGGTGATATCAAAAAACTGTACTGTTTTGGGATGAAAAAACTCATAAGAACTTTCGCGCACATGATTATTGACCATGGCACCCAAAATCGGATAAGGTAATTTTACTTCACAGCGCTCCGCTACTTCCATCAAATTAATGCCCCGTGGGGCATCAATTATTTTATTGGTGTTTAAACATTTAATCTTAATCAGCTTAGGCATATCGGTTTTCGTCTAGTTTCATTTTAATTCCAACCTGCAAGATAAGCAATATGCCGATAATTCCTGATGAAAACGCCCCTGAAAGGTAATTCTATAAGAATCAACTCATGCTCCATTCAAAAAATCTGTAAAAATCCTATTAATCTGTGGACAAAAATCCTTTTTCCCGTTAAATAAAACGGCCATAAAAAATGATCCTATTTAGGCTATTTTGCAATGTTGAGATTGCAATACAACATGCTTATTGTCAGCAAGAAACACAATTTAACATCTTGTTATTTTTATTTATTCTAAATAGAAACTACCTATAACTGATATCTTTACATCCAGGATTACGTACAGATTGCATACTTTTGCTATACCCTGCTCTATCATTTAATTGAATAAAATGAAGCTAAGGCCGCAATTAGCAGGAAAACACTTAAAATAGCTTGAGTATTTCCAAGGCCAAAAGATAAATTTCGACAGATGCAAAAAATAGAACATCAGGGGATCGTAGAGGAAGTCAATGACAAGGGAATAAAAGTGAAGATCATCAGTCTCTCAGCCTGTGCCTCTTGTCACGCCAAAGGAGCTTGTTCTGTATCAGATATACAAGAAAAAGAGGTGAATGTAGCTCCATCTGGCAATTTTAAGCCGGGCGACCAGGTTATGGTCATTGGCTCAAGCTCCCAGGGACTTCAGGCTGCATGGTGGGCTTACATATTACCAGTCGTACTTATAATAACAACTCTGTTTATCACCTTTTCACTTACCAACAACGAAAGCCTTGCCGCCATTGTATCCTTACTGATACTGGTTCCCTATTATTTGATAATAAGAAGGGCGGATACAGCCATGAAAAAGAGATTTCAGTTTACCATTCAATCAATAAACGAACAACCATTATGAGCGTAGTTCTGATTACAATAGTTACGCTTGCCGGATTAGGGGCAATTGCTGCAGTTATCTTATACCTGGCAGCTAAAAAATTTCAGGTATTTGAGGACCCGAGGATTGATAAAGTTGAAGAGGCCCTTCCCGCCACCAATTGTGGTGGCTGTGGTTTTCCGGGCTGTAGGGCCTTTGCGGAAGCTCTGGTTAAAGCTGACGACATATCTTCCATGAATTGTCCCGTAGGCGGTGCCGACACCATGTCGAGTGTTGCTGCCATATTGGGCAAAGAAGCAGGTTCAGCCAAACCACAAATAGCAGTTTTAAGGTGCAACGGTTCATGTGAACATCGGCCAAAACTAACGAATTACCAGGGCGCCTCCTCCTGTGCAGTAGCAGCAGCCTTGTACGGAGGAGAAACGGGATGTTCATATGGCTGTTACGGTTGTGGCGATTGTGTTGTATCCTGCCAATTTGACGCCATGTACATGGACGAGGCCACCGGTCTGCCCGTTATCATAGAGGACAATTGTGTAGCCTGCGGTGCATGCGTGGAAGCCTGTCCCAAAGACCTCATTGAGCTGCGCAATAAGGGACCTAAAAGTCGACGGATATTTGTCAGTTGCATGAATAAGGACAAGGGTGCAGTAGCCAAAAAAGCTTGTGCCGTAGCATGCATCGGATGTGGCAAATGCCATAAAGTCTGTCCCTATGAAGCCATCACCATGAATAACAATCTGGCTTACATCGATTACGAGAAGTGTAAGTTATGCCGCAAATGCGTTGAGGTCTGTCCCACCAACTCTATTCACGAACTCAATTTTCCACCGCGAAAACCAAAAGTGGAGCAAGAAACGCCCGAACAGGCACAGGCTGAATAGAGAGACTCAGACAACAGACATAAACAAGCCAACTAATTGCAACAAAAAATAGGAGGACAAAACGTGTTAAAAACTTTTTCACTTGGGGGCATACATCCGTCAGAGAACAAACGCTCGGCCGACCGTCCCGTTGAAATATTGCCGGTACCTCCGGTGGTCACCATACCTATTGCACAACATATTGGAGCCCCTGCCACCCCCATCGTTCAAAAGGGCGATGCAGTGAAAGTGGGACAAGTCATTGCTCAATCATCCGGCTTTGTATCGGCCAACATTCACTCACCGGTATCGGGTAAAGTAGAGAAAATCGATGATGTGGTGGATGCATCAGGCTATCGGCGGACCGCCATTCTAATAAAAACCGAAGGGGATGAGTGGGAAGCGTCTATCGACCGCTCACCGGATATCAAAAAAGAAATTACGGCTTCTGCCGAAGAGATACTTCAACGCATCAGTGCCGCTGGAATTGTTGGTCTGGGCGGGGCGACCTTTCCGGCGCACGTCAAGTTATCTCCCCCTCCGGGAAAAACATGCGACATCCTAATTATAAATGGTGTGGAGTGTGAACCTTACCTGACCAGTGATCATCGGCTGATGCTGGAAAAAGGGGAAGAGATGCTCATCGGCGTCCAGCTTTTAATGCGTGCCCTAAAGGTTGAAAAAGCAATTGTAGGCATTGAAAACAATAAACCCGACGCCATTCACCACATTTCTCAGCTGTGCCAGGCCATACCGGGTGTTTCTGTACAACCCTTAAAAGTACAATACCCGCAGGGCGGTGAAAAGCAACTCATCGATGCTTGTATTGGTCGCCAGATACCCTCCGGCAAACTGCCCATTGAAGTGGGTGCCGTGGTGCAAAACGTGGGCACAGCCTTCGCCGTTTACGAAGCCGTACAAAAGAACAAGCCGCTGATTGAGCGCATTGTGACCGTTACCGGTCTGTCCGTCAAAAAACCAGGCAACTACCTGGCAAGAATCGGCACACCCATGGCCGACTTAATAGAAGCCGCGGGCGGCTTGCCGGAAGATACCGGCAAAGTCATCGGCGGCGGACCCATGATGGGTAAAGCCCTCACATCAATAGATATTCCCCTGACCAAGGGCTCATCAGGCATTTTAATCATGCCCCGGGAGATCGCCTCCCGTAAGCCGGTGGAAAACTGCATACGCTGCTCCAAGTGCGTGTCGGTCTGTCCCATGGGACTGTCTCCCTACTTACTGATGACCCTGGCAGAAAAAGCCATTTGGGATCGCGCTGAGGAAGAAAAAATCATGGATTGCATCGAGTGTGGCTCGTGTAGCTTTACCTGTCCATCCTCCCGTCCCCTGCTTGACTACATCCGTTTAGGAAAAGGCAAGGTGGGTCAAATCATGCGTAGCAGAACAAAATAATATAGTGTAAGCACAAGATCTGATATTTGAAAAGAAATATTATGGAGAGATTAATTGTATCACCATCCCCGCACATTCACAGCGGAGACTCCGTGAAAAAAAACATGTACGGGGTCATCATCGCCTTACTGCCCGCCTTGGCAGCATCGCTGTGGTTTTTCGGGATAGGGGCTTTGATAGTGACCCTGACATCCATCCTGGCCTGCGTGCTGTTTGAGCACCTTATACAAAGATATCTGTTAAAAAAGCCAAGTTCGGTAATGGACGGCTCAGCGGCCGTCACAGGTTTATTGCTGGCCTTTAACCTGCCAACCAATATTCCCATCGGCCTGATTTTGATTGGCGCGGCAGTCGCCATTGGTATAGGCAAAATGTCCTTTGGTGGTCTGGGTCAAAACCCCTTCAATCCGGCCTTGGTCGGCAGGGTCTTTTTATTGATCTCCTTTCCGGTACAAATGACCAGTTGGCCGGTTCCTGTAGTTTCCCGATCCAGTTATTTAGATGCCACCACAGGCGCCACACCACTTTCAATTATCAAGGAAGGACTGGGTACAGGTAAACCCTTCTCAGAACTCGCAACTGAAATTCCTTCTTATCTGGATCTATTTCTGGGGCGTATGGGGGGGTCGGCAGGAGAGATAGCCGGTATAGCTTTGCTTATTGGTCTGATTTACATGCTGATTCAAAAAATAATCACATGGCACATTCCTGTAACGGTGGTTGGTTCAGTGGTTATATTCACCGGACTATTGAATTTAATTGATCCCACATCCTATGCCAATCCTTTGTTTCACCTGCTAACAGGTGGTTTATTGTTAGGCGCTTTTTTCATGGCCACTGATTATGCCAGTTCGCCCATGTCGGTCAACGGCATGTTGCTATATGGTATTGGCATTGGCATTATTACCGTGTTGATCAGAACTTATGGCGCTTATCCCGAAGGCATCTCTTTTGCCATTCTGATTATGAACGCCTTTACGCCGCTCATCGACAAATACATGAAACCCAAACGCTTTGGCGAAAAAGTGGCCACTCAAAAAGCATAAAACATAAAAACATCAATAAAATGGGCAAAAGCGCATCTACACTCCCAAATATGGTCCTGACCCTGCTCATCATCACAGCAGTGGCAGGCAGTTCCTTGGGATTTATCTACCAGTTGACCAAAGCTCCCATTGAAGCGGCAGCCACGGCCAAGCAGCAAGAGGCTATTGAATTGGTTATGCCGGGGTTTGACAACGATCCGGCAGCTGAAATGTATGAACTGATATCGGACGAAGGTTTCACGCTGAAAGTGTTCCCTGCAAAAAAAGAGGGCGTGTTCATTGGAGCTGCCATTGAAAGCATCACCAACAAGGGATTTAGCGGAGAAATTAAAATAATGGTCGGCATGAAGCCGGACGGAACCATTGTCAATTACCAGATTCTAGAACACAAAGAAACACCTGGACTGGGCACGAAAATGGCCGATTGGTTTAAACCTGCTGTCGCTGACGCGGAAGAAAAAAGCCGCAGTGCTTTTTTCGATGCGGTGTATGGCATCAAAGCCGAAGCTGGCGGAGGCGAAGACACCAAAAGTATTCTCGGGAAAAATCCCGGAACCAATCGTCTGACCGTCAAACAAGACGGTGGCGAAGTGGATGCGATCACTGCGGCCACCATCTCTTCACGGGCATTTTTACATGCCGTTGAGGTAGCCTACAAAACATTTACCGAAAAGGCGGATGCCGCCAGTTCAGCAACCAAACAAGAGGAAGGAGGCGCACAATGAATCAATGGAAAAACTTCTCAAAAGGATTCTTTAAGGAGAATGCGGTATTTACCTTGCTATTGGGTATGTGTCCGGCACTGGGGGTAACCTCTTCGGCCATTAACGGACTAGGAATGGGATTAGCTACGACCTTTGTTTTGGTAATGGCCAATATTGTGGTCTCGTTGGTGAAAAATTTCATCCCGGACAAGGTCCGCATACCCGCCTTTATTGTAGTTATAGCCACCTTTGTGACCGTGGTAGAGATGGTGATGCAAGCCTACACACCGGCCTTGTTTGAAGCCTTGGGACTATTCATCCCGTTGATTGTGGTTAACTGTCTGGTTTTAGGACGCGCCGAGGCCTTTGCCTCTAAAAACACGGTCGGCTCCTCCGTTATTGATGGTGCGGGAATGGGATTGGGCTTTGCCATGGCCTTAACCATGCTCGGTGGTGTGCGTGAGTTACTGGGCAGCGGTCACTTTTTTGGCTTGGCCATTTACCCCGAAGATTACGGCATGCTGGTATTTGTCCTGGCACCGGGCGCATTCATTGCTTTGGGCTATCTTATTGCAATCATCAACCGTTTCAAAAAAGCATAAAGAGAAAACACTATGAGTTATTTTCTAATTATTATATCGGCCATCTTTGTCAATAACATTGTACTGGCCCAATTTCTGGGAATATGTCCCTTTCTGGGGGTATCCAAACGCATTTCCACGGGTATTGGAATGACTGGCGCCGTGACTTTTGTGATGGTCATAGCCACCATCGTCACCTGGCTCATTCAAAACACCATCCTCATTCCTTTTGGCGTTACCTATTTACAAACCATTTCCTTCATCCTGGTCATTGCCTCCTTGGTACAGTTGGTGGAGATTGTAATGAAGAAGGTTAGTCCCCCGCTTTACCAGGCATTGGGTGTGTTTTTACCCTTGATTACCACCAACTGCGCCATATTGGGTGTGGCCATCATGACGGTAAGCAAGGAATTCAACATTGTTGAAGCAGTGGTCTTTTCCATGGCATCGGCCGTTGGGTTTGGACTGGCATTGATCACCTTTGCAGGCATCCGTGAACAACTGGACCTCATGAATATTCCCAAAGGCATGCAGGGCGCTCCCATAGCACTGGTTGTTGCCGGGATTTTAGCACTGGCATTTATGGGATTTGCCGGGATGGTATAACAGCTTGGTATGCTCCCCGGCGACGCACGCCGGGGGACACCTAGAAACCTAATCTTCCATCACCTGATAGAGGTGATGGTCCTCCACCCGATAATAGAAGGGCGCAACCGTTATTTTTGGATAACGGCCACGTATGCGCTTTACTTCAGACAATAAAAAATCTATTTCATTCCCTATCTCAAATATGGGCGAAAACTGATTGAAATGATCTTCGGCAAATTCACGGTCCCACCCCGCATTATCGACCAGACCATTGACAAACAAATCTCGCCGCTGGTGCAAATTAACCATGCCACACTGACTGTGACCAATGAGTGCAATGTACTTGACCTGCCCCACTGCTACAGCATAAGACACTTTAAACTCATTGTGACGTAAATTTCCACCACCTGAGCGTAGTATATAAGCAAAGTTATTGGGAATGAGTAATTGGTTGCGGTTATCCATACACATGCTAATCAGCAAATTCGCTTTTTCATGGTCCTTAAAGGGCTCATTGAGATTGTGATAACACAGTAACTCCTCAAAAGGCGTATCTTTGTAGGTTTTGCTAATGTCTTCGCGACTATATCCCGGAATTAATCGATTCATCAGTGAATTATTTAAATATTTGGTTATCAATTCTGCCTTGATTTAAAAGCGTTAAAATAACAAAAAGTTCAATAGTCACCCAATATTCGAAACCAAAGTTCCTGAAGAAATAAATAAATAAGCATATCTTTACTTCAATAAAATCAGTTCATGCGTAAATACATTTGGTTGCTATACACAGGATTGGCCTTTACTATTTCAGGGATTCTTGCCCAGATTTTATCAGTGCATTCTCCTTTTCCGGGCATTCTTGTTTCCGTGGGTGGTGTTACCAAAATTATTTTCCTAACCCTGACCTTACGACAGGCCAAAGTAAGGCCTGGTTTTGAAATGCTGTTTCTGCTTTTTGGTCTGGGGTTTATTATCCTGGGGGCTCAACTAAGGAGCAACGATTTACCGCTTGCCCTGGCCTTAACAGCAACCATTGTTGGCGCCTCCTTAAAGCTCTTGTTCCTTTTTGTTATTATCAGGAAGTTACGAACGGCCCGCATTAAAAGTCGGTCAAACAATTAAGCATCAAAAGTCTTGGCTGATGAGGCTACCAACTTATTGAGTTCAGACAATTCAGCATCGCTCAGGTTGCGCCACTTACCCACCGGTATATCAAGATGAATATTCATGATACGAATACGCTTCAGCGCAACCACTTCATATCCCAGATATTCACACATCCGCCGAATCTGACGGTTCAAACCCTGGGTGAGAATGATGCGGAAAGTGCTTCGATCCATCTGCTCTACCAAGCATTTGCGCGAAACCGTGTCCAGTACCGGTACACCATCACCCATTCGGCGAATAAATTCTTTAGTAATCGGCTTATTAACCGTTACAATATATTCCTTTTCGTGATTGTTACGTGCCCTGAGCACTTTATTGACTATGTCCCCATCACTTGTCAGCAGAATTAAGCCTTCACTGGGCTTATCCAGTCGCCCAATCGGGAATATGCGCTTGGGATATTTGATGTAATCAATGATATTATTCTTCTCCCGCTTGGTATCAGTTGTGCACACAATACCAATCGGCTTATTAAATGCCAGGTAGACTGGTTGATCTTTTGGCTCTGATATCAAACTACCATTCACGCGCACCTCATCATCGGCAGTAATCTTGGTTCCCTTTTCAGGCACCAGTCCATTAATGGTCACCTTACCCGCTTCAATCAGTTCGTCCGCTTTGCGTCGCGAACAATAGCCCACCTCACTTAAATATTTATTTATCCGCACCGAACTTTCTTTCTCCATGTACCTCTTTATTAATCCTATTATCTTCCTTACATTTGTACACAAATCTACGCAATATCCCCTAAAACATTTCTGAGGAAGGCATTGTTTTTTGTAACATCCCCGCTTATTCAACGTAGCACTATTATTATTTCACCCACAACCCATTAACCAAATACCCATATGACCCATTAACCTTTTAACCCTATCAACCTATTGACCTATCGACCTATCGACCTCTTAACCTAATGACCTATTGACCTAAAAAAAAATATTCACCCTCTGAGCGCAAATAATTTATGAAGAAGAGTTTTCAGTTCCCCGTAGTAAAAATCCTGTCCATAACCACATCCATCATAGCCATCATTTTGGTTTTTAACCTGTTTGTTCACTCGGCTGTCCCAGATCCGATAGCTGAAGAAAAACCGGCTGAACTCAGCCTGTTTCAGCAAAACTACAGCATTCATGCCTTGCCCATGCCGGATGACCTATCTTTTGCCGGGGAACCGGTACCCATGAACAAAACCTATGTGCGGGAGAGTTATGACCGGGAGCTATTGGTCAACACCTACTGGCAATCACAAACCCTATTGTTGATTAAACGTGCCAACCGTTATTTCCCCATTATTGAGCCCATTCTGGAAGCAGAAGGCGTGCCTTCTGATTTTAAATATTTGCCCTTGATCGAAAGCGGCTTTCAGGAACGCGTGGTATCACCCGCGGGTGCCGCCGGCGTGTGGCAATTTTTGGAAAGTGCGGCCAAAGATTACAACCTTGAGGTAAGCAAAGAAGTTGATGAACGCTATCACCTTGAAAAAAGCACGGTTGCGGCCTGCCGCTACCTTAAAAGAGCTTACGAGCGCTTTGGGTCATGGACCATGGCTGCAGCAGCCTACAACGCCGGCCCAAGGGGTATGGACCGTCAGATTGACCGACAGAAAATCACCTCTTATTACGATCTGTTGTTAAACGAAGAAACAGGCAGATATGTATTTCGCATCCTGGCCATTAAAGAAATTATGGCCAATCCGCAAAAATTTGGCTTTCACTTAGGTGAAGATGATCTGTATCCGGTTATCCCAACCAATGAACTGGTGGTTACCGGTGCCATCGCTAACTTTGCCGACTTTGCCCTGGAGCATGGAACGACTTACCGTGAAATAAAAGATTTAAATCCTTGGTTGCGAGAGACCTTTTTGGCCAACCCATCCAACAAGACCTATACACTCAAAATTCCTAAACCGGGTGCCTTTGAGGTAAAATAATCAGAGGACTTGAATAAGCTTTTCCTTTTGCCCGACAAGCAGTCCAATGGGCTCGGAGGAAAAGCCATGCGTTGACAACAAATGCTCCACCTCAACAATGCCCGTATCATCCACGGCAATGAGTAAGCCACCGCTGGTCTGCGGGTCACATAACAATAATTTGTCGCTTTCCGATTTCAGGGTAATGTGCTCCCCGTAACTGTCCCAGTTGCGATGGGTACCACCCGGAATGCAGTTGAGCGCAATGTACTCATCCACCTCAGGAAATTTGGGCAGTTTATCAAGATAAATCTCCGCTGATAAGCGGCTGCCTTCACACATTTCGCTGAGATGTCCAAGTAGTCCAAACCCTGTCACGTCCGTCATGGCTCTGACGCCTGTTACGCTTGCCAGTTTTTCACCTATTTTATTAAGTTGCGACATCGACTCAGGCGCGATGTGCACATGTTCAGGCTTTAGTTGGCCTTTTTTTTGGGCGGTACTCAACACACCCACCCCCAAGGGCTTTGTTAAATACAGTTTGCAACCTTCCGTAGCTGTATCGTTGCGCTTGAGTTTTTCGATGGGCACGCGACCGGTAACGGCCAGACCAAAAATGGGTTCCGGATTGTCAATGCTATGCCCACCTGCCAATAGAATGCCGGCCTCTTTGCAGGCTTGGCGACCACCATCCAGCACCTGTTGAGCCACTTCCGGGGCTAGTTTATCGACCGGCCATCCCAAGATGGCAATGGCCAGAAAGGGCGTACCCCCCATGGCATAAACATCACTAATGGCATTCACCGCAGCGATGCGTCCAAAGGTGAAAGGGTCGTCCACAATGGGCATAAAAAAATCGGTGGTACTAATAATGGCTTCTCCATTGCCCATGTCGTACACGGCGGCATCATCGCGACTGTCATTGCCCACCAACAGGTTAGGGTCAATCATGGCCGGGATATTGCTTTGAAGGATGGTGGAGAGTACTTTGGGAGAGATTTTGCAGCCGCAGCCTGCTCCGTGGCTGTATTTGGTTAATTGTATCATTGCTATAATTTTTTATTGTAATTTTCAAATCAAACTAAACCCAATAATCTTTTTATTGTGCTAAAGCCGCACGGGCTTTTCTTTTTACTCGGGAAGGCTTTATTATTATTAGCCCTCATGATTTCGCTTAGCTCAATTGAACTACAGCCCCAAAAAGGAAACAAATTTTGCGTTAAGTGAGGGCAGAGAGCAAACTTGTTTGCATCAATGCCGAGCGTAGCAAAATTCAGCTTTGCTAAAAAAGGCCGCCACTCAAAGTAATTTTCTAAAAATCAACTTAATTTTAACCTCATTGTCACTATTATTTTTTTGCATTCGGTTGAACTCGTCATAAGCGATTTTCATACTAAAGAATTAAATCCAATGATGACTCGTTTCTAAAATCCGGGAACTCGCTATGCTCAAACAGCCCGGATTTTTTAACGATAATCAACTTGATTTTTTAAACGAAAATTCCTTAAGGTGGAAAGAAGGCCTTAGGAAACAAAATATGTTTTTGTTGCGTTAAGCAGCAACAGGGTGTTTTGTTCAGCATCTGTATCGGTGCCCTCAATAATATGGACTTTTTCCTGATCTCTAAAATTTAAGCCTTTCAAATAGGTCTTGTCATAATAATGCAGCGTCAGCAGTGCCACTTCATAAAATTGGCGCTGGTCTAAAAGATCGAGACATTGCTGGGTGACTACCCCCCCCAATCTTTTTGAAATACGTTGAACCGCCATTTTCAAAGGACCAAGGTCTTCAAAGGCATATTCACGGGCCAATAATTCTGCCCGCTTTTCGCGCGGCACATTCAGGAAGTATACCATGGATTGGCGCATTTGCTGAAACAAAGCGATGGGCAAATTCACTTTGCCGATATTGCAGCTTTCATCTTCCAGCCATATAGGTTGGTCTAAATTAAAGTGCCGCCATTGTTCAAAGAGATTGTTTTCAAACTGTTCGGAGGTCGGCTGCTGGCTTTGCCCGATAGATCCAAAGGCCGAGCCTTTGTGCTTGGCCAGTCCCTCCAGATCAACAACCTGGTGTCCGGCGGCCATCAAATGTCCAATTACATGCGTTTTTCCGCTCCCGGTATATCCCCCAATAATTTGCAAATGGTAGGGCTGCGAAAACGTGCTAAGCAAAAACCTCCGATAGGATTTATACCCGCCAATAATGGTCAACACCTGCTGAAAGCCGTTATCGCGCAAATGTTGAGCGAAGGACCGGCTGCGCATGCCACCCCGCCAACAATGGACTACTACCTGACCGTTCCGTGCCAATTGCCTTGCCTCATCCACAAACCATTGTAATTGGGGTGTGACATACGCATAACCCAGCTCAATGGCTTTTTCCTTAGAGCGTTGCTTATACACAGTGCCCACATGAGCCCTTTCGTCATTGCTAAACAAAGGTATATTAATGGCACCCGGTATGTGTCCCTGTTCATACTCACCGGGCGAGCGCACATCAATCAGCGGCCACGCTTCTTTCGTCTGATAATAATCCTGAATGGTTATCTCTGTAAGCATCCTACAAAGTTAAACGATTTAATCCATCATTGTTCTTATCGAATGGATTATCCCTATACAAACTAAACAGAAACAAACTATACTCATTATCTTTTTTTATCTTTGTCAATTACTTTTTTACGGAACGAGTATTATGCAAGAGCGGGTCACATCCAACATACCATCAGATATTAACGAAACGGCACAAATTGAGGTTTTAGGTGCCCGTGTTCACAATCTTCAAAACATAGACGTCACCATTCCCCGCAACCAGCTGGTGGTCATCACCGGATTAAGCGGCAGTGGTAAATCATCACTGGCCTTTGACACTATTTATGCGGAAGGACAACGGCGATACATCGAGACTTTTTCGGCCTATGCCCGTCAGTTTTTGGGCGGCATGGAGCGACCGGATGTGGATAAAATAACCGGTCTGAGCCCGGTTATTTCCATCGAACAAAAGACCACCGGCAAAAACCCACGTTCCACGGTGGGCACCATCACCGAAATATACGATTTCCTGCGTCTCCTCTACGCCCGTGCTGCCGATGCCTATTCCTACCTGTCGGGTGATAAAATGGTCAAATACACCGACTCCCAAATTTTGGATTTGATACTGTCGAAATTTGAGGGCAAGAGTGTTTACATTCTATCCCCCATGGTTAAAGGGCGGAAAGGCCATTACAAAGAATTGTTTGAGCAAATTCGCAAAAAGGGTTTCATTAATGTGCGGATAGATGGCGAAATCAAAGAAATTCGCCACAATATGAAGGTCGACCGTTACAAAAACCACTTCATAGAAGTGGTGGTGGACAAATTAAAAGTAGAAGCCAAGGACCGCAAACGTTTGGAAGAATCGGTAAAAGTCGCCATGAAGCAAGGGCGCAACACCATCATGATCATTGAAAAGGGCAACGAAGACGAGTCCCGCTACTTCAGTCGACTACTCATGTGCCCCACTACCGGCATATCTTACAACGAACCGGCCCCTCACTCCTTCTCCTTTAACTCCCCGCAAGGTGCTTGTCCCAAGTGCAAGGGACTGGGCAATATGGATGTGGTGGATATGGAGAAAATCATACCCGATCCCAAACTCAGCATCTACCGGGGCGGTATTGCCCCCTTGGGCAAGCACCGCAACACACTTATATTCTGGCAGCTGGAAGCTTTGGCAGAAAAATTCGGCTTCACGCTTAAAACCAACATTGAAAACATACCGGAAGATGGCCTCGAAGCCATTCTTCATGGCACCAGTGAGCCGCTGACCCTCAAAAACACGCCCCTGGGCAACAACTCCAACTATTTTTTAAGCTTCAACGGGGTTATCAAATACATTATTGATCAGCAGAACAACGAGGCTGGTGCCAAGGCCAACCGCTGGGCCAACCAGTACATTACAGACACCAAATGCCCTGAGTGTAACGGACTGCGCCTCAACAAAGAAGCGCTGCACTTTAAAATGGACGGTAAAAACATTGCTGAACTGGCGCAAATGGACCTGACCGTGCTGCGACAGTGGTTTGATAATCTGGAAGAACGACTGAGTGATAAGCAAAACCTGATTGCGGCAGAAATTCTGAAAGAAATCCGGTCACGGCTGGGTTTCATGGTGAGTGTAGGCCTGGATTATCTGGCACTGGACCGCGGCGCCATGACGCTTTCTGGCGGCGAAAGTCAGCGCATCCGACTGGCTACTCAAATTGGCTCTCAATTGGTCAATGTGCTGTATATTTTAGATGAGCCCTCTATTGGTCTGCACCAGCGCGACAATCACCGCCTGATAGAATCGCTCAAGCAACTGCGCGATACCGGCAACTCGGTGCTGGTGGTGGAACACGACCGGGACATGATGATGGCTGCCGACCATGTCATTGACATGGGTCCGCTGGCCGGCCGCTTTGGCGGCAAGGTGGTGAATCAGGGAACACCCCTGCAGATACTGAATTCACAGTCGCTGACGGCCGACTACCTGACCGGCAAAAAATCCATTCCCATGCCTGCCAAAAGGCGTGAAGGTAATGGCAACGTTGTGGAAGTGGTTGGTGCCACGGGCAACAACCTGAAAAACATTTCCGTCAAATTCCCCTTAGGGAAATTCATTTGCGTGACGGGCGTTTCAGGCAGTGGCAAATCCACCCTTGTCAATGAAACCCTCTACCCCATCCTTAACAAACATGTTTACAAAGGCGTCAAAGAGCCGCTGGCCTTCCATAAAGTAAAGGGACTTGAGCATGTAGATAAAGTGGTGGATGTGGACCAGTCGCCACTGGGTCGCACACCCCGATCGAACCCCGCTACTTACACCAAGCTGTTCGACGAAATTCGCAAGTTATACGCTGATCTTCCCGAAGCCAAAATCCGCGCCTACAAGCCAGGTCGCTTCTCCTTCAACGTAGTGGGTGGGCGCTGTGAGACCTGCAAAGGGGGTGGCGTACAGATCATTGAAATGAATTTTTTACCCGATGTCATGGTCGAATGTCCCGATTGCAGCGGCAAACGCTACAACCGGGAAACACTGGAGGTCCGCTTCAAAGGCAAATCAATCAGCGATGTGCTCGATATGACCATCAACCAGGCCGTTGAGTTTTTCGAGAACATCCCCAATCTGCAGCACAAAATCAAGATGCTGCAGCAGGTCGGACTGGGCTACATCAAATTGGGCCAGTCGTCCACCACCCTGTCCGGTGGCGAATCGCAGCGCGTAAAACTATCCTCCGAACTGGCCAAGAAAGACACTGGCAAGACCATTTACATATTGGACGAGCCCACTACGGGTTTGCATTTCGAGGACATACGCGTTTTACTGGAAGTATTAAACAAGCTGGTAGATCGGGGCAACACGGTCATCGTCATCGAACACAACCTCGACGTGGTTAAAGCAGCCGACTACATCATTGACATCGGTCCCGAAGGTGGCGGAAAAGGCGGCGAACTCGTTGGCTGTGGTACTCCCGAAGACATCCTCAAAATCAAAAAAAGCTATACCGGTCAGTTTTTAGCTCAGGAACCGGAATTTAAGAAGAAATAAAATACTGTAACCATCATCAATTCGCCGACTAACAACAAAATAGAATATCACACAGCTTGTGTCGTCTCTGTTTAGGCGCCCTCTTGTTCACCAACCTGATTTCAGGCTTTTCGGTAAACATTTTCTTTTAATCCTTAAAAACAGTATTTTTCCGTTTTAATATAAAACAACTGAAATCCGGGTTCATCGCTTACCTTTATTTGCCCTAAAATTTCATGAACAGCATCGTTTTCATAGACACTGAAACAGACCTTAAAAGGAGATGCGTCCTTGATATGGGTGGCATTGATGAAAATGGGGAGCATTTTCATTCCAATTCCGCCGCTGACTTTGTTAACTTTTTGCAGGCTAAAGCCTTTGTTTGTGGTCACAACATTCTGAAACATGACCTTCCCTGCCTCGCGGCTTTTTCAAAAATAGATTTCACAACAAAGCAGGCCATAGACACCTTGTTTCTATCTCCCCTGCTATTTCCCCAAAAGCCCTATCATGCGCTGCTAAAGGATGACAAGTTACAAACCGAAGAACTGAACAATCCCTTAAACGATGCCATCAAAGCCAGGGACCTTTTTTATGATGAAGTGGGTGCATTTAACCATACAGATGCTGAGCTAAAACAGATCTACTATGCCTTGCTAAGCGACCAAAAAGAGTTTTCCGCATTTTTCAAATATATAGGCTATAAGGCCCCAGGCATAAATACCACTGACCTGATTCAGAAAAGATTTGCCGAAAAAATTTGTCGCAATGCCCCCATCGAAAAGCTCATAGAACTTAATTCCATAGAGCTGGCCTATTGTCTGGCCTTGATTAATACCGAAAGTCGCTACTCCATAACCCCGCCCTGGGTCATCAAAAGCTACCCTGATGTTGAGCGGGTCATGTCTCAGTTGAGGAACCTTCCTTGTATTTATGGATGCCCCTATTGCCTGCAGTCGCTAGATGCCAGCATGGGCTTAAAGAAGTATTTCGGCTTTGACGCTTTCAGAACCTATGGCGACAAGCCCTTGCAGGAGGAGGCAGTTAAAGCTGCCATTAACAACCAATCCCTTCTGGCTGTCTTCCCCACCGGTGGCGGAAAATCGCTGACTTTTCAGGTCCCTGCCCTAATGAGTGGAGAAAACGTTAAAGGATTGACTGTCGTTATTTCCCCGCTCCAATCTTTAATGAAGGACCAGGTAGACAATCTCGAGAGATCAAGCATAACCGAGGCCGTTACCATAAATGGCCTGCTGGACCCGATAGAAAGAGCCGTATCGTTTGAACGGGTAGCTAATGGCTCGGCTTCCATTTTGTACATCTCTCCTGAATCGTTGCGCTCCAAATCGATCGAGCACCTGCTTTTAGGGCGCAACGTCGTTCGCTTTGTAATTGATGAAGCACATTGTTTCTCATCATGGGGGCAGGACTTCAGAGTCGATTACCTCTACATTGGCGATTTTATCAAATCCCTGCAGGAAAAGAAATGCCTGGAAAGTAACATTCCGGTTTCCTGCTTCACGGCCACCGCCAAACAAAAGGTGATACAGGATATACAGGATTATTTTTATGAAAAACTGTCGATCAGACTCAAGACCTTTAGTTCAAAAGCTTCCCGGACTAACCTCAACTACAAAGTTATACCCAAAGACACGGAAGAAGAAAAATACAATACCGTTCGCCACCTTATCGATGGCAGGCAATGCCCTACCATCATTTACGTCTCCCGCACCCGAAGAGCCTTTCAGGTGGCTGAGAAACTAGCTGCAGATGGATATTCGGCCAAACCCTATCACGGGAAAATGGACAAGCAGGAGAAATCTGAAAATCAGGATGCTTTTATTCGGGGGGAGGTCCAGATTATGGTGGCCACCTCTGCCTTTGGAATGGGCGTGGATAAAAAAGATGTGGGGATGGTCATTCATTACGAGATATCTGACTCCCTGGAAAACTATGTGCAGGAAGCCGGAAGAGCAGGAAGGGATGAAAATGTAACAGCCGATTGCTTTGTGCTGTACAATGAAGAGGATTTGAGCAAGCACTTTATATTATTGAACCAAACGAAGCTCAGCATTAAGGAAATCCAACAAGTCTGGAAAGCCATCAAAGACCTGACCCATTTTCGATCAACGGCCTCCAATTCAGCCCTGGAAATAGCCAGAAAAGCCGGTTGGGACGACAATGTAGTGGAAATAGAAACGCGTGTCACCACCGCCATTGCAGCTCTTGAAGCTGCGGGCTATTTGAAACGCGGGCAAAACATGCCCCGGATATATGCCTCTGGCATATTGGCCAAAAACGCTCAGGAGGCCATTGAAAGAATAAATGCTTCCGAACGATTTAATGAGAAACAAAAACAGCAAGCGGTCCGAATTATCAAAAAATTATTTTCAAGCAAAAGCAGGAAACAGGGCAGCGACGAAACAGCAGAATCAAGAATTGATTATATATCAGACCACCTGGGCATTGTTCAGGAAGAGGTCATTAATGCCATTAATTTACTTCGGGAAGAGAACATTCTGGCCGACACCAAAGATTTAACCGCCTTTATTCAGCGAGGTGAAAACATAAATCGCTCACTGGCAGTGGTACAGACCATCAGCAAAATTGAAAATTTTCTTTTAACGCAAATAAAAGAACAGGAAAAAGATTTTCACATTAAAGAACTGAATGAACAGGCAGAATTGCAGGGCTGTACCGATGTCTCTCCCAATAAACTGAGAACCATTTTCAATTTTTGGGTTGTCAAAAATTGGATTAAGAGAAAGAGCCAAGCCCATTCAAAACATCATTTGACCATCATTGCCAATTATCCCCATCATGAATTAAAAGCGAAAATTGAGAAACGACATTTGCTGGCGCACTTCATTGTGGAGTTCCTGTTTAAAAGAAGTAACCAGAACCTGTCCGGTTCTGATAATCGGAAGGACCAACAGCTGGTCGGATTTTCCGTTCATGAACTCAAACAAGCCTACGAAACAGATAATGCCCTGTTCAAAGTGGCCATTTCCATTGACGATGTTGAGGATGCACTCTTTTACCTCTCAAAAATCGACGCCCTGAAAATTGAGGGTGGATTTTTGGTGGTTTACAATAAGCTGAGCATCGAGCGTCTGGAAAGGGACAACAAAAGACGCTATAAAACCGAGGACTATGCGGCACTCAATCAGTTCTACGAGAATAAAATTCACCAAATTCACATTGTGGGTGAGTATGCTAAAAAAATGATCAGCGATTACAAGGCGGCTTTGCGCTTTGTGGAGGATTATTTTCAATTAAACTATGCGACCTTTTTGAATAAGCACTTCAACGTGAGTCAACAAAAAGAAATATCAAGGACCTTAACACCTACTAAATTCAGGCAACTCATCGGCGACCTGTCTCCCGCTCAACTCAACATTATCAGCGATAATAAAACCCAGTATATTGCGGTAGCTGCCGGACCAGGTAGTGGAAAGACCAAAGTCCTGGTACATAAACTGGCTTCCTTGCTGCTGATGGAAGATGTTAAACACGAGCAGTTGTTAATGATCACTTTTTCAAGGGCCGCAGCCAGTGAGTTTAAGAAACGCTTGCAAGATTTGATTGGCAATGCAGCCGCTTATATCGAAATCAAAACCTTTCACTCCTATTGTTTTGACCTGCTGGGTAAAGTTGGCACCCTTGAAAAATCAAAGACGATCATTCAAAAAGCCATCCAAAAAATAATCAGCAATGATATTGAGCCTAACCGCATCAGCAAAACGGTTTTGGTCATTGATGAAGCGCAGGATATGGACGCGCATGAATTTGAGCTCATTACGACTTTGATGCAGCGAAATGAAGAGATGAGAGTCATCGCTGTCGGCGATGACGACCAAAACATATTTGAATTCAGAGGGGCCAGTTCCAGACATCTGGAAAACTTTATTACCGAATTTGGGGCTAAAAAACATGAGCTCAACGAAAATTTTCGAAGTAGAAGAAACCTGGTAGAATTCACGAATCACTTTGTAACCACCATCAGCCACCGACTCAAAGAAACACCGATTGTGGCCCGTCAAAATGAGGATGGCTTGGTTAAGATTGTCCGTCATGCGGGCCAACATTTAATCACCCCTGTCGTCCATGATGTATTGACTGCCAACCTTTCAGGAACCACCTGCGTGTTGACCCAGACAAATGCTGAAGCCCTGCAGCTTGTAGGGCTGCTGAACCACAATGGACTGGCTGCCAAGGTCATCCAGACCAATGAAGGCTTTAGTCTGTACCACCTGCTGGAGGTCCGCTATTTTATGGAACAACTCCACCTAAGCAATGATACCTATATCATTAGCCCCTCTGCCTGGAACTCCGCTAAAAGAGCGCTATGGAGCCATTTCAAAGAAAGCTCAAAGATAGACCTTAGCATCAACCTCATCAAAGAATTCGAGTTAAGTCACCCTCAGAAAAAATATCGATCGGACTTTGACGTCTTTATCCGGGAATCAAAACTTGAAGATTTTATTAGCGCCACCGGCGAGACAATATTCGTCTCAACCATACACAAAGCCAAAGGCAAAGAATTTGACAACCTATTTTTGATGCTTCAAGATTTTGATGCTGAAACCGATGAAAAAAAACGACAATTGTATGTCGCCATGACCCGGGCCAAACAAAACCTAAGCATCCACTTAAACGGGGGCTTTCTGGACAAAATAAGCTGCAGTGGAATAGAGCGCAGTTTTGACAGAAAATCCTACGATGAGTCCGACTTGCTGGTTTTACATTTAACGCATAAGGACATTTGGCTGGATTACCATATATCCAGGCAACATCTGCTTACCAACCTTAAAAGCGGTGACCCTTTATGCGTTAACGGGGATGCTTGCATGGACCTAAAGGGAAACAGCGTTCTCAAGTTTTCGACCGCTTTCATTGAAAACCTTGAAATTTTTAAGCGTAAGGGCTTTCAAATAAAAAACGCCTCCATTAACTTTATCGTTTATTGGCAAAAAGAAGGGAGCGACACAGAGGTTCAAATTGTTTTGCCTGAACTAATCCTTCAAAAGAGCCTTTAACCAGATAACTATTATTGGTATTTTTATCATCCTAAAAGTAGCCCTGCCAAAGAAATTTGGAGAGCAGTTCTTTCAATTTAAGAATTTATTTTACATAATTAGCATAAACCATTAGGACATTCCTTAATTAGGTTGTAACTTATGGATGTTGGTAATGAAAATATACCATTGTTAATTAAATAATTAACAACTTTTTTCAGTCATTCGCGACCAACAATCACCATTACAAATCAGCAATGCCAAATAGGCTCAAATGAAAAAAGAGAACCCTAAAACAGAAAATAAAGTTGTTAGCGCATCGGGAAAGAAGGTTTCTACTTCCATCCAGTTCCCAATTGTGGCCATTGGTGCATCCGCAGGAGGTCTGGAAGCTTTGAATCAGTTTTTCAGCAATGTGCCCAAGAATAGTGGCATGGCCTTCGTGGTTGTGCAGCATTTGGATCCCAACCGGGAAGGCATGATGCCTGAATTGTTACAGCGCACAACGGAAATCAAGGTAGTACAGGCCAGTGATCACCTATTGGTGCAAGCCAACCACATGTATGTCATCCCGCCGAATAAAAGCATGTCCATCTTAAACGGCTACCTGCATCTGTTTAAACCTGTTGAATCGCATGGCTTGCGACTTCCTGTCGATTTCTTTTTTCGCTCCTTAGCCGATGATCTGGGCGAAAAAAGCATAGGCGTCATTCTTTCAGGTATGGGGTCAGATGGCAGTCTGGGCATAAAAGCCATCAAAGAAAAAAATGGCATTGTGGTGGTGCAGGATCCTAAGACTGCCAAGTTTGACAGTATGCCCTCCAGTGCAACCACAGCAGTGGTCGCAGACATCATTGCGCCGGCCAACGAATTGCCGGAAAAACTGATGGCACTTTTGAAATTCACACCAGGCCCTGATAAGCAGCCAATTGTTGATGAGAAAAGCAAAAACAATCTGGAAAAAATTGTCCTTTTGCTACGGAGTCAGACAGGGCATGATTTTTCACAGTACAAAAAGAACACCTTGTTTCGCCGAATTGAGAGACGCATGCACGTACATCAAATCCACAAAATCGCGAATTATGTTCATTTTTTGCAGGAGAACCCCAACGAATTGGATATCCTTTTTAAAGAGTTATTGATTGGGGTCACCAGTTTTTTCAGGGACCCGGAAGTCTGGGATCAGCTCAAAGAAAAGGTATTACCCGACCTTTTTCAGGAACTGTCGGGCGGAACCATTTTAAGAGCTTGGATAACAGGTGGATCCACGGGTGAAGAAGCCTATTCCCTGGCCATCACGTTTAAGGAGGCCATGGAAAAAGCAAAGACCAACAAAGAAATTAGCATGCAGATATTTGCCACCGACATAGACAAAGATGCTATTGAAAAGGCCCGGAAAGGCTTTTTCAACACCAATATTGTGGCCAATGTCTCACCGGAAAGACTCAACCGCTTTTTCACCCAGGAAGAAAACGGCTTCCGTGTCAAAACAAGCATTCGGGAAATGGTGGTATTTGCACCTCACAATGTCATCAAGGATCCACCCTTTACAAAACTGGACCTGCTCTTGTGCCGCAATTTATTGATTTATATGGAACCAGAATTACAGAAAAAGCTCATGAATCTGTTTCATTACAGCCTCAAAGCCAACGGCGTAATGATATTGGGCAGTGCCGAAAACGAAAATTCTCAAAACAACCATTTTACAACAGTCGATACCAAACTTAAATTTTACAAGCGTTCCGAGACTTCAATAAATTCAGCTGTTTCAGAATTTCCAGGCGCTTATTCACAAACCATGAAACATCCATCTTTCGAAACTAAACCAGAAAAAGTGGTAGATAATATTCAAACCCTTGCCGATCAGATACTCCTGCAAAGCTTTGCACCGGCGAGTGTGCTCATTAATGCGGAGGGAGACATTCTTTACATCACTGGCAAAACTGGCAAATATTTAGAACCTGCTGCCGGGAAAGCCAATTGGAACATTTATGCCATGGCTCGTGAAGGCTTGAGCAACGAACTTCCTGGTGCCATACGAAAAGCCAGGCAAAATTTCGAAGCACATAAACTGAAGCACATCAAGATTAATTACAACGACAGTACACATATTGTAGATGTTACCTTTCAGCAAATTGAAAAACCGGATACCATCAAGGGTAGCATCATGGTTGTTTTTTATGATGTAGAAAAGCTACTGCCAACTACCAATAAAAAAACCCAAAAAGGAGCACCCGGAACGTCCGTCCGTGAGCAGGAACTGGAACTTGAATTGCAACGTGCCAATGAAGAGCTGCAAAGTACACGCGAAGAAATGCAGACCACGCAGGAGGAGTTAAAATCCACCAACGAGGAAATGCAATCGACCAACGAAGAGCTGCAATCAACCAATGAGGAGTTAACGACATCGAAAGAAGAAATGCAGAGTCTGAACGAAGAACTGCAGACCGTCAATATGGAGTTGCAGAGCAAGGTGGCTGATTACATGGTGGCCGACAATGACATGAAAAACCTGCTGAACAGCACCGATATTGCAACGCTGTTTCTGGATAAGGAACTGAACATTCGACGCTTCACCGACCAGCTAACCAAACTATTTAAAGTGCGGGCTACGGATATTGGCAGACCGTTTACGGACATGGTCACAGACTTGCAATACCCTGAAATAAAGGCTGATGCAAAAAGAGTGTTAAAAACTTTGCTGTACATAGAAATCGATGCACCAACCCATGACCAACGTTGGTTTAGCGTGCGCATCATGCCCTACCGCACCTTTGACGATCACATTGACGGTCTGGTGATCACTTTTATTGACATCACCAAAGCCAAAAAGGCCGAGGCAGAACTAGCCTCGCTCAACAAAGACGAAAAGAATCAAAGCACTAAAGATTTAATGAATGCAGATGAAAGATTGACATCTCAAGGCGCAGAGGGAGACAAGTTGAAAGACGATTTAAAAAAGGCCATTGAGATACTGAAAAAACATAATCTCTACAAAGAATGAAAAAGCCCTATAAAACATTTTCAGAAACTGCATTGCTTCGTCAAAAAGCAGAAGAGCTGCTGTTAAAAAAAACCTCCAAGACAAGTTTTCTTGCTTCGGAAAGTGATTTATTGAAACTGATTCACGAACTCGAGGTGTATCAGATAGAACTGGAAATGCAAAATGAGGAATTGGTGATTGCCAAACAAAAGGCAGAGCAGGTGGAAGAAAAATACATAGAACTGTATGATTTTGCCCCTACCGGCTATCTATCCCTTTCAAGAGAAGGAGAAATTGCCGAACTCAACTTCATGGCTGCTAAAATCCTGGGCAAGGAACGCTTACATATAAAAACAAGGCCTCTGGCTCTGTTCCTATCGCCAGGCTCTCTTCCAGTTTTTAATCGCTTTTTTGAAAAGGTGATTGACAGCGAAGAAAAACAATCCTGCGAAGTTGAACTTTCCTTAGAAGGCAAGCCACCCGTTTGCTTGAAAATTGAAGGCATTGCCAGTGAAAATGATGAAAGATACCTTTTAACGCTGATAGATATAACCGATAACAAAAATGCTGAAAAAGAACTCATCAGGGCAAAAGAACAGGCAGAAGAAAGCGACTACCTAAAATCCGCCTTTTTGGCCAATATGAGTCATGAAATAAGAACGCCCATGAATGGCATATTGGGCTTTGCTGAGTTATTGAAGGAACCCAATTTATCGGGAGAACAACATCAGGAATACATCCATATCATAGAAAAAAGTGGCGTGCGCATGCTTAATATTATCAACGACATTGTTGATATATCCAAAATTGAGGCCGGACTGATGAAGTTGGATATTGAGGCCACCAACATCAACGAACAAATTGAATACATATATACCTTCTTTAAACCGGAGGTAGAGGCTAAAGGCATGCAATTAATTTTTAGAAACCCTTTGCCTGCCAATGAAGCCGTGGTTGAAACCGACCGCGAGAAAGTCTATGCCATATTAACCAACCTGGTAAAAAATGCCATTAAATATAGCATAAGAGGGCAGATTGAAATCGGGTACACCCTTCAACCAGCACGAGCGTCTGGCGAACTGGAATTTTATGTGCGCGATACAGGTGTAGGCATTCCAGAGGACAGACAGGAAGCCATTTTTGAACGTTTTATTCAGGCAGACATTGGAAATCAAAAGGCCCAGCAAGGGGCGGGATTAGGCTTATCGATCACTAAAGCCTATGTTGAAATGCTAGGCGGTAAAATTTGGGTAAGTAGCCAAGAAAGAAGAGGTTCCACCTTTTATTTCACCCTACCCTACAATGGTCTTCCCGAGAAAGAATTCAATGCCAGTGAGGTGCCCGCTATTACCAAAATGGATCATTTTAGAAAGCTGAAAGTTTTAATTGCCGAGGATGATGAAATATCAGAAAAGCTGATGGATCTCACCGTCCAATCTTTTAGCAAAGAAATAATCAACGTAAGAACCGGTGTTGAAGCGGTTGATATGTGCAAAAGAAATGGGGATATAGACCTGGTGTTTATGGACATTATGATGCCACAAATGAATGGTTATGAAGCCACCCGCCAAATTAGACAATTCAACCATGATGTGGTCATCATTGCCCAAACGGCTTTTGGCTTAACCGGCGATAGGGAGAAGGCCATTGAAGCAGGCTGCAACGACTATATTGCCAAACCCATCAATAGAGAAGCTTTATTGGCTCTGACACAAAAACATTTCTGGGCATTGGCGTAGGTGGGACAAATGCATCAAAACTGTCTGGCTACTGCCTGGCAAGTCCATTGTTCCTCATCAAAACGATAGACGGCCTCCATAACGCCCTTCAGGTAGCGTTTGGCCACAAAGACAAAGCCCACTTTTTGGGCCAAAGCCAGTGAAGCACGATTTTCGGGATGCGACACAAGTCGAAGCAACTGGCGATCCTGAGGAGTAAAGCTCTCCAACAGAGCCCTAACTGAACGAACGGCATATCCCTTGCCCTGGTAAGCAGGATGAAAGTGATAGCCCAAATACACATAACGTCTTTTCTTATCAAGGGTCAGTACCCCAATCATTTTGTTATCCATTGTGGTGGCCACGGCCAGTTCCCGATAGACGCTGGCAGGTGTATAAAGTGCAATGCGCGCCATGTCAATGACTAGATCTTCCCTGGTTATAGGCTTATAATCATCGTATTTGGCGACTTCCGGGTGACTATATATTTCATAGTAGGCATCAGCATCTTCACGGCTAATGCTGCGCAGGCAAAAATCACTATGCTCGATATGCATATATTTTTTTAAATATATCGTTAAGCTTTTTTATTTACCAAATTTGCAAGCAGTTATTGTTTCGCCGTATCGGTTCGTAATCTATTCATAATTAAGGACTTGCTTTTACCTAACGACCTAGCGACCTAATAATCTAACGACCTAATGTTTTATAGAATGGCGCAAAAATAATGCATATCCTACAATTAGGAACCATTCACAGCAATTATTTTAGCTGATCATGCCCCAATTAAATTTGGCACGTGCCAGCTTTTTGAGCTGGCGCACCAAAATCTGATTTTGGGGATCATCCAGAAGGGGATCCTGCTCCAAAATATCCAGGGCTATGTCGCGCCCCAATTGCAGTATCTGACCATCGCGGGTGAGGTTGGCGATTTTAAGTTCGAAGGGGAGACCCGACTGCTGCGTACCTTCCAAATCGCCGGGGCCGCGCATTTTCATGTCGGCTTCGGCAATCTCAAAACCATCGTTGGTGCGGGTCATGATTTCCATGCGCTTGCGGGTCTCTTCGGCCAATTTAAAGGAGGTCATTAAAACACAATAGCTTTGCTCTGCACCCCTGCCCACCCTTCCGCGCAACTGGTGCAACTGCGACAAGCCAAAGCGCTCGGCACTTTCAATCACCATAACCGAGGCGTTGGGTACGTTTACGCCGACTTCAATAACCGTCGTTGCCACCATTATCTGAGCTTTGCCCGAGGCAAATATGTGCATGGCTGCCTCTTTCTCGGCCGACTTCATACGGCCATGCACCATCACCACCTCAGCGTGGGGAAAGGACTTTTGCATGTACGCATAACCTTCTGTCAGGTTTTTAAAGTCCAGCTTCTCTGACTCATCAATCAATGGATACACGACATAGACCTGACGTCCTTTATCCATCTCCTCCTGCAGAAAGCGATTCAGTTGATTGCGGCGGTTATGGAAATAGTGCATGGTCTGTATGGGCTTGCGCCCCGGTGGCAGCTCATCAATGACCGAGACTTCCAGATCGCCGTAAACAGTCATGGCCAGCGTGCGCGGAATGGGGGTGGCCGTCATCACCAGCACATGAGGCGGATTCAGGTTCTTCTTCCACAAGCGGGCCCGCTGCTGAACCCCAAAGCGGTGCTGCTCATCAATCACCACCAGACCCAAATGCTTAAACACCACCGTATCTTCAATCAGCGCATGGGTGCCAATGAGTATTTGCATCTCACCGCTGCGCAAGGCCGCATGAATGCGCTCCCGCTCGGCCTTCTTGGTGGACCCCGTTAACAGTGCCACCTGAATGCCCAGCGAAGCCACCTGTCCGGCAATGGTCTCAAAATGCTGGGTGGCCAAGATCTCAGTAGGCGCCATCAGGCAAGTCTGGTAACTGTTGTCCAGCGCAATCAGCATCACCATCAGCGCCACCAGCGTTTTGCCACTGCCCACATCCCCCTGCAAAAGTCGGTTCATTTGTCGCCCGCTACCCATATCCTGCCGCATTTCACGGATCACCCGCTTTTGGGCATTGGTCAGTTCAAAAGGAATGTGCTCCTTATAAAACAGATTAAGGTAAGTGCCCACCGTATTAAAAATATGTCCTTTGATATGGAAAGTCCGCTGATTTTTAAGCCGCAGGATATTCAGCTGAATGTAAAAAAGCTCCTCCAGCTTCAGCCTGAAGCGCGCCTTTTCCAACAACTGGGTATCTTTTGGAAAGTGAATGGTGCGCAAAGCATCATTCAGGATGGTTAAGCGGTATTTCTCAATTAAAGCGGCCGGCAAGGTCTCCGGGATCTTTCCCTGATAACTCTGAAAAAGATTAAAGACCAGCTTCTGCATGGCCTTGGAATTGAGAAAATGGCTCTTCATTTTCTCAGAAGTGTTGTATTGTGGCTGCAGACCCGATTGTATGCGGGTTTTATTTTCCTCGTACAACTCCAACTCCGGATGGACTATATTGATGGCCCCATTAAACACAGAAGGCTTGCCAAAAACGATATAGGTGGATTCAGTATTGAAGCTTCCTTTTACGAACTTAAGACCCTTGAACCACACCAGCTCCACCTGACCAGTTTCATCGGCAAAAACAGCAGTCATACGCTTCACCCTGCCCTCTCCCACTGTACGCAAAGAAGTAATGCGGCCCTTGAGCTGAATGTGCTGCATATCTGGCTGCATTTCACGGATGGTGTAAATGCGGCTGCGGTCCACATACCGGTATGGGAAATAGTAGATCAAATCTTCGTAAGAGACCATACGAAGTTCCTGCTTCAGGATCTCAGCCCGCTTGGGACCGACTCCCGGCAGATACATAATATTTAAGGTAGCTAATTCTGACATGATGGAAGGTCAAAAATAGCAGAAAGGATTGGATGAAGCAAGCGGCAATAATTACTATATTTGTTGGCAAAACAATAATCTGTGAACTGGTTTCTGGCAAAACGCACCATTCAATACTACACCCGTCCCAACCACTGGAAGGGCTTTGGCATTCAATCGCCCTTTATATTTGACCTGGTAGGTAACCTCATGCGTGAAAAGCATGCCTATTATGATTTTCAGCGCATCGAAGCCTGGCGCAAGGCCTTGCTGCGCAGTCGGCAAGTCATTGAGCTGACCGATATGGGTGCCGGCTCCGTAAAGACGCCGGCCCGCAAGCGCAAAATTGCCCATCTGGTGCAGAGCGGGGCCCTTCCCCAAAAATATGGCCAGTTGCTTTACCGACTAGCGACCCGCTTTAAAGCGAAAAACATTTTGGAGTTGGGAACGTCAACGGGCATCAGCACGCTCTATTTGGCCTTGCCCCATAAAAAAGGAACCACCATCACGCTTGAAGGCTGTCCCGAGTCCGCAAAAGTGGCCCGAGCCACTTTTGACCAACTCAATGCCGGTCATATCACGCTGCTCAATGGCTCCTTTCAAGAACTCTTACCCAAAGCCCTGGAGCGCCTGTCGTCGGTCGACCTGGTCTATTTTGACGGCGATCACCGGGAAGAAAGCACGCTGGCCTATTTCCAACAGTGCTTGCCCTATATCCACAATGAAACGCTTTTCGTGTTCGACGACATTCACTGGTCGCCCGGTATGGAACGCGCCTGGAACACCATTATTCAACACCCGCAAGTCACCGTTTCACTGGATTTATTGCGACTGGGCCTTGTCTTTTTCAGAAAAGAAAGTAAGAAAGAACACTTTGTAATAAAATATTAAACCAAAGCACCGCTTGCCTGTCTAACCCAACGATTGATCCATCTGAATACAAAAAGCATGTCGAAAAACGTCATAGAAATAGAGCTCATCGAGAAAAACTATCAGGTAGGCACCCAAGTGGTGAGAGCATTGCGGGGGGTAACCACCAATATCCTTCGGGGAGATTACGTCGCCATCATGGGCCCTTCGGGTTCCGGAAAATCCACCCTTATGAACATCATTGGTGCCCTGGACACACCTTCTGCCGGGACTTATGTGCTCAACGGAACCGATGTCAGCCGGCTGACCGACGACCGATTGGCAGAAATCCGAAACAGGGAAATTGGTTTTGTATTTCAGACCTTTAATTTGCTGCACCAGTATTCAGCCCTCGAAAACGTTGTTTTACCCTTAGTCTATGGCGGTGTTCAAAAAGCCGAGCGCTATGAACGTGGAAAAATGGCACTGGACAAGGTGGGCTTGTCCGATCGCATGACCCACAAACCCAATGAGCTCTCGGGCGGGCAACGCCAACGGGTGGCTGTAGCCCGCGCCCTAATCAACAACCCCTCCATCATCCTGGCCGATGAGCCAACGGGTAACCTCGACTCCAAGACCTCCATCGACATCATGCGCCTCTTCGATGAAATCCATGCCGCCGGCAACACCATCATCCTGGTCACCCACGAAGAAGACATCGCCCAGCACGCCCACCGCATCCTGCGCTTGCGCGACGGAGAGATTGAGCGCGATGAGCGCAATGAGCACATTACGAAAATTGTTTAAAGTTTCTGAATTTGGCACGAGTTACAAACTCGCGTGAACGAGGAAACTAAATACGTTGGCGCAAATTTGCAATTTGTGCCATCAAAACTCCCGGAACTATAAAAAATAGATTTCGTTAGCCACGCACGGTTTACAAAACCGCGCCAACAAGGACTGAGCCTATCAAAACCGAAATTTATTAAAATTTAACGCAAATGGGTTATGTTAAATTTTAGTTTTTCATTTATCGGTGCAATAGAATCATGTATAAATTCCCTCAAAACAAAACCTTGCCGCCTTCTTAATCTCACATCAACATATTCTATTTCTAATATGTCATTGGTGTTTTTTCTATCTATTACTATTGCTTGAGTATTTATTTCAACAAAAGTGCCTCTGAAATCAGGGCGGTTATTGAACCTGTTTAAGGTGTCCTTATAAAATGCTTTATAATTATGAATGTTCACTTTTCTATTGCTATCTAACACATAAGCCGGGTAAACACTCTCCGAATCCAAAATGTAGATATAGCTATCGTAAACAGTCTCTTCTAAAGGGAAAGTGCATTTCTTAACACCCTCATAAACGAAAAATATTAGCCCTAATAAATATAGGATTAGCAATCGAACATTAATCGAAGAACTTAATATCTTTCTCATTTAATATTTATCTCCTTCTTGCAAATAACTATCAATTAATTTTTGGTTATTCTCAATGTATTTTCTATGATTATTTCCGTTGGCGCGAAACGAAGTTCAAACTTGTCAATTTGCAATTCGTGTCCGTAAAAACACGCGGTCTTATCAAAAATTTTCGCTTTAGCCACGCACGGTTTATAAAACCGCGCAACCGGGATCAGGGATTAACACTTCGCTCCAATTCCGGGTGTTATGCAGTGGGATTAAAATTTGAGTTTTTTGGGGTTTTGTCTGTTGTCCCAAAATGTATAAAGTTCTATAATCTGATTATCTTCATTCACAAAATAGAACAAGCTGTTATGTTTTGTGATAACAGCCTTACGTATTTCTTGAAACCGAGAAGCTTTGAACTGATAGGGATTGTTCTCGATTTGACCTATAACTTTATGGGACTTTCGAACAAAATCTTCTATTTCTTTTTCCGACCAGTTATCCTCTAAATAATCTATAATCCCATCAAAAGTATCTTCAGCCTCTTTAGACCACCGAGCAACTAAAGCCATTTCTTATATTTTTTCATTACTTCAGAATGGGGTCTTGTCTCACCCCTATTGGCTTGCTCCATACCTTTTTTCACAGACTCTTGAACACTTAATGGCAATTCGTCCCAAAAATCTCTTCTAACCTCCTTGCTTAAAATAGCTCTTAGAGCATTTAAAATTATGGGATCCTCTACCTTGTCTATCAAGTTATGTAAGTCCGATTTTAATTCAACAGTATTCATAGCTTCCTCCTTTTTATCATAAACAAAGTTAACGATTTATACTTTATTTTGGTTGCTGATTTATGCATATTGGTACTAATCGTTCTGATGCAGATTTAAGGAATTTTCCAACCATAGTCGCAATAGCCTTTTTTACTTTTTATTTTTTCTAGCTAATTATTTTAAAGGATTTATAGTCGGCCTTGAACTATACTTATCTGAAATTGTGTGTTTTTTAGCAAGGCAATTAAGTTGAAAAAACATACCTTAGTCGATGCAACAAAACCCCTAAGAACAGTGTTATGCATGTCAAAGACACTAAATTCAGATTCTTTTTTAAAGATTGTTTTGTGGTTTATTATGCAACACTAAATTAAAGGATATAACTTAACATACAAGCAATTCATGAACAAAAGTTTAGTATACACCAAAACCGGTGATAAGGGGACAACGGGATTAATAGGAGGCACCCGTGTGGCCAAGGACCATTTCAGACTGGAGGCTTATGGAACCGTTGATGAGCTCAACACCCACATTGGCATGATCCGCTCCTACCCTATTGATCCGGCCAGTATTGAGACCATTATCCGCATCCAGAATCAGCTGTTTACCATTGGCTCTTACTTGGCAACTGATGACAGTGTTTCAGATTTGCGCAGCAGACTCAGAACCGACGAAAAAGAAATTACCTGGTTAGAAACAGAGATGGACCAAATGGAGTCGGCCCTGCCACCACTTAAGAATTTTGTGTTGCCTGGGGGACATCCGGCAGTCTCGCAATGCCATATTACCCGAACGATTTGTCGCCGGGCGGAGCGCCGGGTAATATCGATGGCCGGTGAAGTAAAAGTGGACGAGTGGGTGGTGAGGTATTTGAACCGTTTATCGGATTATTTCTTTGTTTTATCGCGTCATTTATCAAATTATTTCGAAATTGATGAAATTCCATGGATTTCAAACTTGCAAGATTGAATTTTTTTTATAATTTCGCCGAAACAAGACTAGGAGAATTATATTATAACTACTAAACGTAAAGAGTTAAACTTATCGGATTATGTATTGGACTCTTGAATTGGCTGCAAAGCTCGAGGATGCACCCTGGCCGGCATCAAAAGAAGAATTGATTGATTTTGCTATTCGCTCAGGCGCACCTTTAGAGGTGATTGAGAATCTTCAGGAAATTGAAGACGAAGGTGAAATATATGAAAGTATCGAAGATATTTGGCCGGATTACCCGAGCAAAGATGATTTCTTCTTCAATGAAGATGAATATTAAGAGAAAAGGAACTGTTTTTCAGTTCCTTTTTTTTGCTCAATTCTGCTTTATTTAGCCCCCTTGCCGGGCAGGCGGTTTATTTTACAGACCTTCTTCATAGCATTCAACGTATTGCCTTTTATCGCGTTGGGATGGATCGGTCAAAGTGAAAATCGCTGTAATTGATTTGCGAAACAGCTTCAGGTGCCACATCCCGCTTAAATATGTCCATCATGGTTTTTGGCCGGTAATCCTCCAGCCAACGAAAACCTTCCAGTCGGCGAGCCTCCCGGGTCAATAAATCAGGAGGATTCAAATTACCACTGGGTTGATTGCGCAGTATAATACCAGTCACCTCCTGCTCCTCCAGCAAAATGGTTAAGTTACTGGCCTCCGCCTTATTAACACCAATTACCTCCCCGTCTTCCTTGGGATAATAAATGGTTTGGCCATTACCCTCCACATCAATGCGGTACAGCTTATTATCTTTTATATGCCCCGTCATATGCCGGCCCTTAATCTGATTATAGGAGGCCGTGTCTTCGGGTCCAATCACAAAAGCATTCTCGACCAATTCCGCTTTATACAAAGCTTGATTGCGCGTAAACAATTTAATAGTGCCAGCGCTCATCTGATTTTGATTGGCCCAAATGACCGGATCCTTATAAAAAGTATTGATGGAATCTCTCAAGTCATACACCATTGAATCGCAGCGCCCCTGAAAATCTTGTCGGAAGAACTTTACATTGTGATAAGCACGGATCATTTGAAACTCTGTATCGGGAATTGGATCAGCCCTCAAGGTGTCGGCATGCAAAAAAAGCGTGTCGGACTGACTTATTTGCATCAGCACCGCTCTTTTGGTGGCAAGTGCTCTTTGAGTCAACTCATTGTAATAGCCATAATCACCTGTAATGATAACGTGATTGGTGGTATCGTGTAAAATCATATTGGAAAAAACCTCACCAAAACCAGTATTGCGGTCGTAGTAAATCGTATCTCCATCCAATTGCTGCTCTTCCCCTTTGATCGAACTGTTTCGCTCTAACTGGGCAATATTCTTTTGTGTGTCATAAAACCCCGCCTCCGAATATATTTCGTTCCGTTCACTGATGATGGTCGTGGGCCCCACAATCTTAATGATTTCAGGGATGGTATAATACAATAAGGTATCGGAATACATTTTGTAATCCGGATTGGTGACGACCACCTCTTTTCTGAAATGAGCCTCATCGGTGCGGGGGTAATAATACCCCCAATCACTTACCAGCACATTGTTATCACTGGTAATTTCACCCCCATCGTAATAGTAAGCCACATCGTTGCGCCGGTCGTAATCCAGAAACTCAGTGGTTAGGACAACGTTTTTATTGACCAGGCGGACATTCTTACGAACCATTGCCTTGTCCTCATTCCCATGGTAAAAAAGCACATCTCCATAAAGATTGATGCTGTCATTTTGAATAACATGAATGGAGCCATAGGCATGAACCTTGTTTGAATCACGGTAGAAAAAAGCACTGTCGCAGTGCATCAAAGTCTGATGATGCCTGAACCGCACATTGCCAAAAAGAGCCTGCACATTTTTCCCAAACCGCGCTGATCCTTCCATATAGTCGGCATGCTCAATATGCACCGTTGTACGTCCCTGCTTTTGCTGAGCCGGAACAATTCCAAACCAGAGCACAATTGCCAACAGAAGGAAAAATCGAATCACTCCCTTCATAATCTATCTTGTATTAAACATGAGAACTTTCCGCTACTTATTCCAGCCCTCAAACTCAAACTGACAATTAATCCAGTTGGGACTTATGGAAATGTAAGTCTCCTGTTGCTTGCGAACGATCCATTTGTGAAAGACCTCCTCACGTTTTTGATTTTCCAAAATGGTCTGAATTAACTGATAATCGTCTTTTAAATTGGCTCGGTGGGGTTCCGTTTTTGATTTCAACTTTATAACTGCGAAATAATCTTTACCCAAACGCTCATCTTTCAACATAAAAGCGTTAGAAATAGAATCCACAGACATACTCTCCAGTTGTCGATTGATCCCTGCAGGTATGTGTTGTATCTCAAATTTGGTCGATTGGTTGTAAGGATTTATCATCAGTCCACCGTTAATGCGGGTATCCTTATCCATAGAAAATCTTATTGCAGCCTCCTCAAAGGAGACATCCTCGTTACGGATAAGACCGGCGATAGAGTCAGCCCTTAGTTGCGCTTCCTGTATGGCTTCAGGCTTGGCCTTTGGTCGCAATAGTATGTGGCGAACGTTTACACGATCGCCTTGACGTTCAATCAATTGTATAATGTGAAATCCAAATTCCGACTCAACAATCTTCGAAACCCGACCGGGTTCCTGCATGTTAAAAGCGACCTGAGCAAATTCAGGCACCAGTTCGGCCCTTGACATAAAACCCAATTCTCCCCCCCTGGCAGCACTTCCCTGGTCCTCAGAATACAGTACGGATAAGGTGGCAAAATCTCTTCCTTCACTCACCTGGCGCTGAAATTCTCGCAAGCGGCTTTTTACACGTTCCGTTTCATCTGTTTCTATTTTTGGAAAAACCGTAATTTGTTGAATTTCAAACTGCGCATTGACCATTGGCAGACTATCCTCAGGTGTTCTACGATAAAAGGCACGGATCTCAGCCGGAGTTACTTTAATGTCATCCGTAATGGCTCCCTGCATCTGTTGTGTTAGCATTTGATTGCGCACAATAACACGCTGTTCGCGTTTAATCTGATGAAGCGGTTTATTGAGCCACTCTTCCAATTTTTCACGAGACCCGGCTCTGTTGATAAACTCATTAATTTGTCGGTCAACCGTCATGATCACCATGTTCTCGCTAACCATAATACTATCGAGTTTGGCCTGCTCCAGCAGCAAATTCTGAAGCAACAATTGCTCAAAAATATGACATTTGAGATCACCCTGGAAATTACTCCCTTGCATCATGGCCTGCTGATACTGAAACTCCACATCTGACCGCAGGACTGGATTATCACCAACTACGGCGATAACCTCATCAATAATATTCGATTGAGAAAATGCTAAAGGCGCAAACATGGTTAATGCCAGAAACAAGCCGCTAAAACGCTTTTTTAATTGAAACATATTATATATTTAATAATCAAACTTATATATTCAAATCTATTGATTTACCATTTTTTTTTAGTGAAAACTCACTACTTTTTCACGCAAGGCCTCCTCATATAAATCTTGGCCTAACTGATGAATAAACTCTATGCGTTTTTTATTCAGCAATATGGCCTTTACACGTTCTTCCACATAGCTAACCGGGGCAGTACTGCCAGGTAACGCAAGGTCATGAATAGCCAGGTAATAATTAAAGGCCTCATCGCTTGTTTCGTAATGTTTGGACCAGCGCAAAAAACGCTCTTCATTAAGTATGGGCTCAGGCAGCGAGGAATTAATTCGGCTAAATGGTACCCATGTTTCAATAAACTGTTCATAATTACGTGCGTACTGAAACGAGTAGGCTTCTAAATTGATAAGATCTTCAGCCTGGGTAGAACGGTACCAACGCCTCAATTGATCCTGATTGGGCGCCCCTTTTGGAACTTTAATAAAAACACCCTGGATGATGCTTTCCTGCAAATTGAAGTTATCCTTCATTTGCGTATAATACTCATGAATTTCTCTGCTGGTTACCAGGGGAGAGTGTTTCTGCTCCAATATTTTTTGTTGGTACAGATGTACCAACAAAGAAGTTCGGTAATCCTCCAGCAACTTCTCTACATCCTTTTCTTCGGGAGACAAATTTTTTTCGGCCTGACGAAGCATCAGTTTGGTCCTAACCCAACGACCAATGAAATCATCAGCCATTGCCATGCTGTCTTGCGGAGCCAGGTTATCAGGGATGGCTCTTCGCAGCTCTCCTATCGTCAACGAAACACCATCAACGGTAACTATTGGCTCCAACAAATGATTTTCTTCAGTGGATTTACATCCTCCCAAAAGCACCATCAGGGAACCTAAAAACAAAAATCCTTTACGCAACATCATACTTTACATATAGATAAACCTTAACCCTAATAGGTCATAGGTATCGGTACATCATTTCTTTAACAATCCATAGCTAAACACAGGTTGATACTTTTCTCTTAAACCAAGCACCCATTGCTCTTCCTTCCATTGTTGAAAGCTGCTCATCACCTGCCCTACAACTTCTTCGTAAGGCAGTGGGTCCGATTCCACAATTTCCCCTTCCCAATAAACAGTTCCTTGATAATGCTTCAGAACGCTATCTTCAGGAAGGAGATTTTTATCAACAGGATTCCCTGCTTGTTGAGCAAACCCGAATGTTCCCTCTTCACAATTGTAATGCTTATCATTACGGGCGTTGTCCTTCAATATTTGTACCAGATTGTCACCCACACCTGCCTTATCCGCTCTTTTGATCATTCGCTTAATTAATCTTTTATCAACTACCTCACAAACAGTCCCTTTCAAAACAGGAGCAGGGGTGAATTCTGACAAATGATCATTGTAATGAGCCTGTAAAGCCAAGGTGTCTTTGCCCACATTCTGCCATATTTCATTGTTGCTAATTTCAAAAATCAGCAAACCATCGAAATATTCATTAACCAAATATTTGTATTTAAGATTGTGCTTAGCCAAATCCCGATCTTCAACCTGTGATACCAACTGGTAAGCGATGGCATCAATGGCTTTATCTATTGCCATCCGGCCCCCCATAACATCAAATGAGCCTTCTGACTCCAGGTGATTAATAAAATCAGAAACTGACACCACATCTTCATAGTAACTCAGAAGGACTTCATCGGCACGTGGGACCGATGCGAAAAACACATCATTGTCCCCGGCTTCTTCAGCATATGCATATAATCTTGTCACTGCTTCTTTAGCCAAATGATAATCAGTTCCCTTCATCTTACTGCTAATGTATGCCTCTGTTCCAATATCACTGCGACCATCGCGCGACATCATATTGGAAATATGCGCATACTCCTCCTTAAAACTACCAACAGGGGTATGTTCCAATCGCTTAATAATATGCCAGCCATAATCAGTTCTTATCGGTTCAGAAACAGCACCATCGGCTGTCAGTTCAAAAGCAGCCAAAGCAAACTCTGGTACCATTTCGGGCAAGGTAAAAGCACGCATTCCACCTCCCTGACCCGAACTGTTTTTATCATCGGAATACCTGGCAGCCAATTTTTCGAAAGGCGCACCCTTTTGTAACTCTGCGTAAATAGAGTCAATGGCCAATTTGGTAGTGGGGTTGTCGGTGTGTTCTCCTGGCTTATCAAACATTTTCATAATGTGGGCCACACGAATTTTTCCGGGATTGGGCAACTTCTCATGAACTTTAATTATATGATACCCAAAATCGGTTCTTACAATGTCAGAAATGGTTCCAACCGGCGTAGTAAACGCTGCCTTTTCGAAAGGATAAATCATCCGAAAAGCCGAAAAGTAGCCAAGCTTTCCTTGGTTATTAACGGCAGAAGGGTCCTGGGAAAAACGGACGGCCAGTTCATTAAAATCTTCTCCAGCCAAGGCTTTTTCACGCACCTCACTTATCAGCCCGAAGGCCTTCAAAGTATCGGCAGGCGGAGAATTGGGCGACAAGGTTACCAAAATATGGCTGGCATTCACTACTTGCTGCATGTTGCTGTAAGCCTGCATAGCCATAGATTCGACAGCCGCTGAATCCACCATAAAAGCGCTCTTCAAATCATTGGCATATTTTGCAAACTCACTTTTGAAAGAAGGCAGGGTATCAAGCCCTTGTTGCATGGCTTCAACGACCTTGAGTTTGTAATTGATAAAACGTTCGGCAAAATCTTCAGGCGATTCATTGAAACCCGGCAGATGTTTGTTTTTATTGTATACATGCCAGAATTCACCTGAGGAAAACGACTGGTCGCCAATGGTTAAAATAGTATGGTCTTTCTGTGCCCATAACGCTACGGAATTAACCATTAACACAACAGTTAAAAGAGTAATTACAATCCTTCTCATATTTCAATAAATTAAATATTCGCTCAATTAATTGACTCTGCCTTTGTGAGCCATTTTTTTTGCATCGGCAATTTTCAACTGCGAAAAATAGTTAATTTTAAGAGTTGTTCCAATTATGCCGTAACAAAAAAGGGAAAACCGGCTTGAACGGTCCTCCCTTTTGAATTTTTATACGCAATTCATTAACGAGAATAATTAGGAGCCTCACTGGTAATGGTAACGTCATGCGGGTGTGATTCATCCACACCGGCATTGGTAATCCGTGTAAATCTGGCCTTGTGCAGGTCTTCAATGTTTCGGGCACCGCAATACCCCATTCCTGCACGCAATCCCCCAATCATTTGATAAATCACCTCCACGAGCGTTCCCTTATAAGGCACGCGGGCTGAAATACCCTCCGGTACTAACTTCTTGATATCGTCCTCGACATCCTGAAAGTAGCGGTCTTTAGAACCTTTTTGCATGGCTTCCAAAGATCCCATTCCTCGGTAAGTCTTAAATTTTCGGCCGTTGTAAATGATGGTTTCACCGGGCGACTCTTCTACTCCGGCGAACAATGAGCCTGCCATGACAGAATGAGCACCTGCTGCTATAGCTTTCACGATGTCTCCGCTGTAGCGCAAGCCACCATCCGCAATCACCGGCACGTCCGTCCCCTTTAAAGCTTTGGCCACTTCATATATAGCGGATAGCTGAGGCACACCAACTCCGGCAATCACACGGGTCGTGCAAATTGAACCGGGACCAATTCCTACCTTAACACCATCGGCACCAGCTTTAACCAAATCAAGGGCAGCCTCACCCGTGGCAATATTACCTACCACCACTTCTAAGGTGGGATAGCGTCTTTTGGCTTCTTTGAGTGTTTCAATTACGCCTTTACTATGGCCATGGGCCGTATCAATAACTATGGCATCCACATTGGCATTGACCAATGCTTCTATGCGCTCAAAAGTATTATAAGTCACTCCAACGCCACCTGCCACGCGTAAACGTCCTTTTTCATCCTTACAGGCCATAGGTTTATCCTTGGCTTTGGTAATATCTTTATAGGTAACCAGACCAATCAGCTTGTTATCCTTATCAACAACAGGTAGTTTTTCAATTTTATACTGCTGCAAAATGGCTGCGGCACTCTCTAAGTCGGTAGTTTGATTAGTCGTTACAAGCCCCTCCGAAGTCATCACCTCATCAATATGTCTCGACATATTGTTCTCAAAGCGCAAATCCCTGTTGGTAACAATTCCCACCAAATAGCCATGTTCATCCACCACCGGAATGCCGCCTATCTTGTATTCACTCATCAATTTAAGTGCATCGGCTACAGTTTTTCCTCGTTGAATGGTAACAGGATTATAAATCATGCCATTCTCAGCACGTTTAACGACTTCAACCTGACGTGCCTGCTCCTCTATGGTCATGTTTTTATGGATGACGCCAATTCCACCTTCACGCGCAATGGCGATGGCCATTCTCGCCTCGGTAACAGTATCCATGGCAGCCGATAAAATGGGCGTATTCAGAATAATATTTCGTGAAAAACGCGATACCAGACTAACCTCCCGTGGCAGCACATCCGAGTAGGATGGAATCAATAAAACATCATCAAATGTTAGGCCGTCGGAAACAATTCTATCTTCAATAAATGACATAGGTGAAGCTTTTTGGGTGTTAGAAATAAATTTGCGCAAAGGTACAAAAATAATATGAGCCTGTTTCTCATTACGATTTTTTCTATCTTTGTAAGGGCACCATTATTCTATAACAATTGGTACAATGACAAACAAATTAATATATCTTCTTTCAATCCTGCTATTTATTAGTTGCGGGCCTTCCCGACAGGAGCAGGCACAAGAGAAATTGGCTGAAGCCATTAGCCTTAAAGATTCTGGCAATTTCAACATGGCTAAGCTGAAGCTGGATTCTCTCATACAAGCGTTTAAAGACCTTCCGGAGGAAACTAAAAGTGCCAAAGCACTTTTAAGTGAAATCAACATTAATGAACAAGAGCGCAACCTGTTATTCCTAGATAGTGCGCATATAACTAAGGAGGCCTTGTTGGAACCTTTAATGAAGAACTTCATCCTTTCAGATGAATATGGTTCAACAAAAATATTGATCCATAAAAGACAAAGACCTGAGAATAGTTATAACCGCACCTTTTTAAGAGCTCATCTGAATGAGGCTGGCGATTTTTTCATTTCGAGCAGATACCATGGCACAAAATGGATTTATCACCAACAAATCAGGGTCTATTACCAGAACCAGTCGGTACTCTCCGAAATTGTGGAAGAGGACGGTTTTAACAACCGAAGATTTGAAGACGGTGAATTTAAATGGGAAATTGTCAATTACAAAGACGGGAAGGACAATGGCGTTGTTGATTTCATTGCTACAAATTGGGAAAGTCCCTTGCGTGTTCAATTGATGGGAAGGGCTCATGAGTATATTATCATGGAAAAATTTGACAGAGAAGCCATTCGGGATGCCTATGAGATTTCTTTTGTCCTGAAAGAAATTGACCGGATTAAAACAGAAAGAAACCGCACTCAAAAAGCGCTGCAAAAATTAAAAGAGGAAGTCCGGTAAACCATATGAATTAATAACTATTTAAATCGTTTCCAAATTGTCTAAGATAAGTCCGGCTTCGCACCAAAAATCATCCAGTTAATCAAAAAACAGGTGCATTTGGCTCTATAGGGTTGTACATTTATACACATTACGTCCTAAATGAGCCGACTTATGAACAATATATTCACCCGCACTTTTCTTTTATTTTGTCTTTTCCTGACATCAGAACCCCTATTCTCTGATAATACCAGTTTCTCTTCCCCTTTTTATGAAAATCTAGGTGAAGCGCTTGCCAAACAGCTCCTTCTTACAGATACTTCTGATGCTGCTCAATTAGGCATCACCATTACCGGACCGGATGTTGTCAATGACCCGGTCACTATTAACAACTCGACAACCATCTCCATTACAGTTGCCAATGCGGGACCTCATGATGCCAGCGGCTTTTCTGTTGTGGTTGATATTCCCAGTGGCTTGTCTGTTATCTTATCAGATCCGGAGGATGGTTCTTTTGTTAATAATGAAAACATAGGCACATGGTCAATACCAGAGTTAGAAGTTGATACAGAAGTCAGTCTCGAATTAACACTGGACGTTAAACCAAGCGGCGATTACGAATTAACTGCTCATATCACAGATGTTGTAGAAAATAATAATGACCATAATAACACAGCAACAATAACTCTTCAGCCTTTGGCCGATCTGGGGATTGAGATGACCGTTAATGAGGTTGCACCCAATGTGGGCGACGAGGTAACTTTTACCATTACTGCCTCCAACGATGGCCCAAGTGACGCGACAGATGTTATGGTCACTGCTGAATTACCTGCCGGTTACACCTATGTATCTCATTCAGGAGATGGAAATTACACCGAGGGTAACGGCGTCTGGGATGTAGGCGCCCTAAATGCAACTTCAAGCAAGGTGGTACAAATCACTGCTAAAGTAAATCCTTCAGGCACTTACAACTTCACCGGCACCATTTCCGGCGGGCAGAAAGATCCGGTGGACGCCAATGACGCTGCAAATACCATTACCGCCCCTACCCCCATCACCGATCTTGGCATCACCATGGCCGTCAATAATCCCAACCCCAACGTGGACAGCAACGTGGTATTCACCATCACAGCAGCCAACGACGGGCCTAGTAATGCCACCGGGGTTGCAGTGACAGCCGCCCTGCCCAACGGCTACACCTATGTATCTCATACGGGAGGTGAAAGCTATATTTCGGGTACGGGGGTGTGGACTGTAGGCAATTTAGCCAGTGGTAACAGCACAGCGATGACCATCACAGCTACAGTAAAGCCTTCAGGCACTTACAACTTCACCGGCACTATTACTGGGGGAGAGACTGATCCGAATGATCTCAATGACAATGCCAACGCAACTACCGCACCTACCCCCATCACCGACCTTGAGATAACCATGGCCGTCAGTAATCCCAACCCCAACGTGGGCAGCAACGTGGTATTCACCATCACTGCAGCCAACGACGGGCCTAGTAATGCCACCGGGGTTACAGTGACAGCCGCCCTGCCCAACGGCTACACCTATGTATCTCATACGGGAGGTGAAAGCTACATTCCGGGTACCGGAGCGTGGACTGTGGGCAATTTAACAAGTGACAGCAATACAGAAATGACCCTCACAGCTACGGTAAATCCTCCGGGAAATTACGTTTTCAATGGCACTATTACTGGTAATCAAGATGATTTATCCACTGGCAATAACAGCGCCCAAGTTGCTGTCACCCCGCAACTAAGCGACCTTCAAATCACCCTGAGTTCCTCAACCTCCAATCCACAAATTGGCGAGGTGGTCACTTTTACCATAACCTTACAAAACGCAGGCCCTAACAATGCTACCGGAATTGCAGTTAACGCCTCTGTCCCCACCGGGTATTCAAACATTACAGCTATCTCCTCAGCAGGTGTCCTAACCGGGAGCACCATCAACTGGACCAACAAAAACCTGAACAATGGGGCAACACTATTATTGACCTTTAAGGCCACCATCAATGCACCCCAACAGGCCCCCAACGAGTATCGGGTTACGGCCCTTATTTCAGCCATCGACCAATACGACCCTGTTGCCAGCAACAATAACACCTCTGTAACACCAAACATATCCAACACACCACCAGTAGCCAACGATGACTTTGCCACCACCGATGAGGATACACCATTAAATGTCAGTGCAGCCAACGGCGTATTAAACAACGATACAGATATTGATGGCGACCCATTAACGGTCACCCAGTTTACTGTAAACGGCACTACCAGACCAGCTGGCACAGAGTTTACCTTTACCCAGGGGAAAATCATCATCCGGCCGAATGGCAGTTTTACCTATACGCCAGCCTTGAATTTTAATGGAGCTGTGCCCGACATTACCTATACCGTTTCAGACGGTACTGCTACAGATACCGGCATCCTCAAAATAACGGTCAATCCCGTCAACGATCCCCCCGTGGCCAATGATGATTATGTATTCACCGCCGAGGGCACACCGGTTAATTACAATGTATTGGCCAATGATAACGACAATGCCGACGGATCTGCAGGTGGTCTGGATATTAACACCCTTAAAATTACCCAACATCCCAGTCACGGCACCCTCACCATTCTGCCAAACAAGCATATCAACTACTCCCCTCATACTGGTTTTTACGGTACTGATGAAGCGGAGTATGAAATTTGCGATCTTGGACATCCGGGCTCATTGTGCAGCAGGGCCAAAATATTCTTTTCCGTTACCCGCCGTTCGCCAATCGCCAATGATGACACAGATGAAACAGATGAAGACGAAGCGGTTCAAATTGATATTCTAGCCAATGATGAAGATACCGACATTGACCCAAGCACTGTTGTCATCATTGCCCAACCACAAAATGGAACAGCCACCTATCTGGGCAATGGCATTGTTGAATACATGCCCAACCAGGATTATAATGGCACTGATTTTTTTACTTATACCGTCACCGACCTCACCAATCTGACCAGTAATGTAGCCAGAGTGGATATAACCATTCACCCGGTCGACGATGCCCCTGTAGCAACCGGTGGCTTGTACACAACCCGTGAAAACCAGTCCGTTGTTATCCCAATTAGTGAGCGGGTGAGCGATGCCGACAACAACATCGACTGGAATGCCATAACCATTGTGACCCAACCGACCAACGGACAGGTCACCAATGGCCCTGGCACCGGAGAGTTAACTTACACACCTGCCAATAATTTTTCGGGTACCGATGCCTTTCAATTCACCATAACAGATTTGACCAACCTGACCAGCAACGTGGCAACCATAAGCATTCAGGTGTCGGACCAGGCGCCTACTGCCGTAGATGATGTGGCAACCACCAATGAAGATCAAGCTGTTGTCATACCGGTTTTGAACAACGACACCGATCCGCAAAACAACATAGATGTCTCGTCTGTGACCATTTCCATAGCCCCGCTTAACGGTAGCGCTACTCCCAACCCCAACGGCACCGTCATCTACACCCCCAACCCCAATTATTTTGGGGAAGACTCCTTTTTTTACACAGTATGTGATGAGACCGACTATTGCGATGAAGCCAAAGTAACCATCACCATACACCCAGTTAATGATGCCCCTGTTGCAGTGGATGATGAAGTAACGCTGTTCGAAGACACCTCAGTCCTTATTCGGGTATTGAACAACGATTATGATGTGGACAACAGCAATGATGAACTAACACTCACCATAGTAACCCCTCCCCTACACGGTACAGCCCAATTGGTTTTAGAACCAATTGGCATCCAATACACCCCTGATGAAAATTACTTCGGCACCGACCAGTTCGTGTATCGCATTACCGACCCAGAGGGCTTATGGGACGAAGCCACCGTAAATCTGACCATTATATGGGTCAATGACGCCCCTCGTCCGGCCAACGATCAATATGGCCCCATTTCTATGGCGGGATTAAATCTGGATGTGCTGGCCAATGATATGGATCCCGACGACAACCTGGATCCTTCCAGTCTCTCGATCTATAAAGCGCCAACGCATGGCACTGCTACGCCCAATCCTGATGGCACCGTATTTTATTTGCCGAACGAAGACTTCTTCGGAAATGACAGCTTCATCTATCAGATTTGTGATACAGAAGGTGCTTGTGCACAGGCAGAAGTCTCTTTATGGGTCATTGCGGGCAATGGCCCGCCAATTGCCAATGATGATGTCTACACCTTAATGGAGGATGAACCCTTCTTGTTCAACCCCTTAGGCAATGACACGGATCCCAACAACAACATTGATCCCTCCACCCTTAGCATCGTTCAGGCGCCAGTAAACGGCACACTGGAATTTGTGGGTAATGATGGCAGTCTGCGCTACACCCCGGCGCCGGACTATTACGGAACTGACACTTTTATTTATGAGATCTGCGATACCGGAGATCCGGTCTATTGCGACCAGGCCACCGTCAACTTCACCATTGAACCGGTGAATGATGCACCACGACCACTGCCCGATTTCATTGCAACTTACGATATGACCATAGTCACCATCAATGTGCTGACCAACGACATTGAACCGGAAGGTGAAGCCATGACCGCTTCATTAATAACGGATAGCCCTTCGGAATTTGGCGTCTTCCAACTGACTGAAGATGGTGCCTTCACCTATGAAGCCTACCCCGGAAGTTATTGCAACACCGATAGGGTTTATTACCGGGTGTGCGATCCCCACAATGCCTGTGCTGAATCCTACATCGATATTGAGATCAGCCCCTTAGATACTGACGGAGATGGCATTCCAGATTACCTGGAAAAAGATCTGCACCTGTATGATGGCGATCCCCTGGATCACCATAACATGACTGATTGGCCGGATACAGATGGGGACGGCATTCCGGACTATCTCAGCACCGATTCGGATGGCGACGGAATTCCGGACTCGGTGGAGTCTGGCATAATCGACCCCTGTGTGGATATGCCCAGAGACACCGATGGGGATGGCATTCCTGATTATCGGGATCTGGACTCAGATGGTGACGGCGTGCCTGATGCTGAGGAAGGAACCGGCGACTGTGACAACGATGGCATTCCCAATTACATCGACCCCTTTGATGATTGTTCAGACAGACTCAATGTGCCGTCTACCTTTTCGCCCAATGGCGATGGAGTTAATGATTACTGGGTTATTCAAGGAGTTACAGATTTCCCGGACAGTGAACTAAGCATTTTCAATCGCTGGGGCAACCTTGTTTACCAAAAAGCACCCTACGATAACAGCTGGGATGGCAGAGCCTCATCAAGCGTATTTGGTTCTGACGAACTACCCGAAGGCACCTATTTCTACATCCTCAAATTGGATGGAGAAATATACAAAGGAAGCATATATATCAAAAAATGATGCGGTAGCACCTAACGTTGCCACCTAAAGAGAAGAAACAATGCAAAGACTAAAAATAAAAGCACTTTTAATATTCTGTTGCACATGGATGTGTCCGGGCATACTCCCGGCGCAGCAAGATCCGCTCCTGACACAGTATATGTTTAACACCCTGGCTTTAAATCCGGCTTATGCCGGCACCAACGGGGTGCTAAGCGCCATGATAGCCTCCAGACACCAGTGGGTCGGGTTCGAAGATGCGCCAACCACGCAGACTTTCACCCTACATACGCCTGTTGCCAAAAAGAATTTTGGCATGGGATTGACCGTGATTCACGACAAAATTGGTCCGGTGACCAATACTTCTGCGTGGCTCGACTACTCCTACCACCTGCGTTTCAACGGCAAAGCAAAGTTGGCGCTTGGCTTAAAAGGGGGTTTTAGCTATTTTCAGAAGGATCTGAGTCGTTTTCTGAATGAAGTGGGAACAGATGATCAAGCCTATGCTGAAACAACAGAGCCACACTTGCTCCCCAATTTTGGCTTTGGTGCCTATTTTTGGTCGGATCGCTATTTTATAGGGCTTTCGACCCCGCGACTCATTGAAAACGAGCTGGATGATAGTGATGTTTCATCAGCCTATATTTCAAAAGAAAATCGCTTGTATCTGTTAATGGCCGGCTATGTTTTTCCATTGGGAGCCGAATTGCACCTCAAACCCTCTTTCATAATACGGGCAACAGAATCAGCACCTGTCTCTTACGATCTCAATTTAAGTCTTTTGATAAAAGAAAAATTATGGATAGGCGGCTTTTACAGACCGAGCGAGTCGATGGGCGGACTAGTCAAGTATCAGATTACCAATCAACTGGGTGTCGGCTATGCCTATGAAACGGGCATCAAAGAACTGGTGTCTCAGTTTGGCGACACACACGAAGTCATGCTCAGCTTTGAGTTTAACTTTAGGAAAGACAAAATTCTGAACCCAAGATACTTCTAAAATGCATATATATAATTCCATCCAAATAAAGCAAGGCTTTACTTCACTCCTCAGGGTGATCTCTCCTGTTGTGGGAACCCTATTCATGGTGCTGTTTTTGCTTGCGTCCCCAGATATAACGGCACAAACGCGACTTTTGAAAAAGGCTGATAAGGCCTTCAGCGAGTTTAACTACAACAAGGCGCTCAAAAGATACCAGCGAGTGGCATCTAAAGGCACCTCTAGATACTATGTTACCAAAAGAATTGCCGACTGCTACCGGCTTCTTAACATGCCCACGCTTGCTGTTGAGTGGTACGAAAAAGCCATTGTTTATCAGGATGTGGATGCGGATACCTACTATCATTTGGGATTGGCCTTGCGCACCTTAAAACGCTACGAAGAATCAGACGTCTATCTGAACCGCTTTCACACCATTATGCGCACGCATTCACCACGCCAGGGCTTATCGCCCGAAGATTACCTTTACCATATTCGCTCTGACTCAGGGCGCTTCGAAGTGGTGCATCTGGAAATCAATAGTCCCTATTCTGAGTTCGGACCTGCCTTGCTAGACGGCAACCAATTGATTTTTTCCTCTAACCGGCCGGGCCAATCCTATATTCGCAACCTCGACTCCCGAAACAACCAGCCCTTCTTTGACCTTTACCGCTCTGAAGTCAACAACCTTACACAAACCACCTACCCCCATCCCTTTTTACCCAACCTAAAGACAGGGTTAAACGATGGCCCGGTCAGTTTCAGCTCGGACGGACAACAGATGTACGTCACCCGAAATATTGCCCAAAACCCCGAGGGCGTTTCGGAACTGGATATCTTTGTAGGGATTAAAAAGGATGGCATTTGGCCTAAAACCCTCACATCCTTGCCTCTTAAACTCAGGGGTTTCTCCATTGCGCATCCGGCCATTTCACCGGATAACCAAAGACTTTATTTTGCTTCAGACATGCCCGGCGGATATGGGGGAATGGATATCTACTACAGTGAACGAAGGGGTGGTTTTCTATCTCAGCCGGTCAATCTGGGGCCAAATGTCAACACCCCCGGCAATGAAGTGTTTCCTTTTGTTGATTCGAAGGGACGATTGTTTTTCGCCTCCGACGGATTGCCGGGTTTGGGGGGGT
>DHVH01000019.1 GCA_002412555.1 Marinilabiliaceae bacterium UBA5213
AGGGTTATTCATTTGTCTGTAGGCCATATTTAAAAGGGAGGACGCTTTCTCTGGGGATGTCCAATAAGTTTCATCCGTAAATTTATCAGTTGGAGTAACGTCTAGTTTAACGCATCCTGACAAAAAGACCAAAAGAAAGAACAGGCTCCATGACAGATATTTAAAAATTACTGTTCTCATATTTAAAATGTTAAATAGTTTAACTAAAATTTCACTTCAACTCCACCACCATAATACTTCAAGGTCGGGTAATTTCGTCCGCTATTGGCTCCGCTTGCATTCATGTTGTTTCCAAATTCAGAAGACTCCGGATCAATAAAGCTATTCTTGGTAAAAGTTAAAAGATTTTGTCCACTTGCATAAATCCTTAAACGGCCAATCCCTGCTTTGCTTGTGAGCCTTTCTGGAATGGTATAACCAATCTGAATATTCTTAAGACGCAAATAGGCGGCATCATAAATATTCCTGTCGGACCCCATGCTATAATTGTTGGAATAAGAAGGTGAGGAACTATTTACCAGTCTGGGATATTTGGCATCGGTATTACCCGGACTCCAATAGTCCAACTGGTGCTCAAACATAACGTAATAATAACTGCCATGGAATGGTTCGATCATTTCACCTCTTAGCGCCATGTCTCTTTTGCCAACCCCCTGCCAAAGCATATTCATATCCAATCCTTTCCAGTTCATTGAATAGTTAAAGCCGAAAGTATATCGGGGAAAAGCGTTACCTAAGATAAATCGGTCGTTGTCATCAATCACACCATCTCCATTTCGATCCACATACTTAACATCCCCTGGCTGTACCGAAGCTCCAAGAGGCAAAGCAGCATTATCAATCTCATCTGTATTTTGAAACAAACCATCGGTTTTATAACCATAGTATGAGTACAAGGGTACGCCTTCACGAATAATGCGCTCAATTTCGTCAGCCTTTTCAATATCCTGCTGACCGTATTTCATAACCTTATTAAAGGAATCTCCTAAATTAAAGCCAAAAAAGTGACTGAAATACCCATGAGAGAGTCGGTAATTAATAGATAACTCCCACCCAACATTTTGCATTTCCCCAATATTTGCTTTTGAAACAGCACCACCCAAAGTACTTGGAGTCTGTGGTTCCAGCAGAATATCTTTAGTGTTCTTATTAAAATAATCATAAGCAACTGACAACCTGTCATTAAAAAAGGTGGCATCGAAACCTATATTAAATGTGGCTGATGTTTCCCAGGTTAACAAGTCATTTCCATACGTATAGCCAGTTCCTGTAACAGAACTATTATTAAATCCATACTGATTAGTATAGATTTCATAAGTGGTTAAAAACTGGTAATCATCAACCGACTGGCTACCCAAAATACCGTAGGATCCACGCAATTTCAAATCGCCGAAGCGTTCTGCCCAAAATGAGAAAAAATCTTCATTTGAAATCCTCCAACCCAGTGATAAGGAGGGGAAAAAGCCCCATCTTTGATCTTCCGTGAAACGGGAGGAACCATCGTAGCGTCCGCTTATTTCAGTAAAATATTTATCCTTATAAGCATACCCAAAACGACCTAGCCAGGAATACAAAGCACGTTCTGCAAAACCATTGGGCGTATTATAACTCCCTGGGTCATAGATCGTTTTATCAGTATCCTGATACAAATCAGGATCCACATAGAATCTTCTTATCTCATTTCTCTCTCGCCGGAATGATTCGGAAGTCTGACCAAACAAACCTGTCACTCTATGGTCATCGTTAAAAGTACGATTGTATTCCAAAAGTAGCTGAGTATTCAACATGGTTATTTTACCATTGTAATCTTCTATATGAAATTCATCCGAATCACCTCCATTGACAATATTTCCACGATTTATATAATCATAAACAGGATAATACCTTCTTTTAATCAAACGATGTTCAGATCTTAAATCGTAGCCCAAAACCCCCTTTGCCGTTAGTCCATTCCAAATATCCAACTCTCCGGTAAGGATACCCTGAAAATGGTCGTTATCATTTGTGGTAAGTCCACCATGATTCAAAGTGGCCAGAAGATTACCACCTGTAACAATTTCATTGTTGTAATACTTTCCCGTTTCATCCGGATAAATATCATAGCTGTTATAAGTAGGAACACGCATTACGTCAGCAATCCACAATCCACCACGGTCGGATCTGCTTTCATTTCTATTATAGGATACAACTGAAGACAACTTAAACCTGCCAAGTTCAGTTACCAGGTTATTCCGAAAGTTATACCTTGAGAGACCAAAATCCTGCCCCTTAAAATTGCTTTCCTGATCATGGTACCCAAAAGATACGTTATAAGATGTGTTTTCGGTTCCACCACGAACTCCTATGTCGTAACTCTGCTGAACCGCATTCTTCATAATGGCATTTAACCCCCATTCACTGTCTCCTGTAGCAAACTGAGCGATTTCCTGAGGTGAATATATAGGATTTAACCCGGCATTGACATAGGAGTCATTTCGTAAAAGGGCATTCTGATAACCCTTAACAGGTTTGAGTAATATTTCAGGGGCCTGAATACCGGATGAAGCGTTAAAGGAGAACTCTGGTTTCATGTTCAATCTCCCCTTTTTAGTGGTAATCAAAATAACACCATTGGCAGAACGAGAACCATAAATGGCAGCACTACCTGCATCCTTCAACACTGATACGCTCTCAATATCATTTGGGTTAATAGAATTCATACTATTAATGTTGTCTGCTACCATCCCGTCAATCACCAATAAAGGATCATTGTTATTTAAAGAGCTAATACCCCTAATATTGATGTTCATAGAATTATCATTGGGATTCATGCTCCTTTGCTGGATAATCAAACCCGGAGATGTTCCTTGCAAGGCCTGGGTTAAATTGGCTACAGGCCTGCCTTCTAAAGCCTTTGCCTGTACCTGATCAATAGCCCCGATAACATCTTTTCTGAGCGCCGTGCCATAACCAACCACAACCACCTCATTGAGAAATTCAGAACTGGACTCAAGAACAATTTCATAAAAATCAGCTACTCCAATTTCGACAATCTTATTATCGTAGCCAATATAGGATATTCGCAGTATTGCACCAGGTGAAACGTCCAATTCAAAAGCACCGTTAATATCCGTTATTGTCCCCATTGTTGTGCCCTCTACTAAAATAGCAACACCAATAAGCGGATACTGACTATCCCTAACCGTTCCCGAGATTCTTCTTTGGGAATCCTGTTGCAATACAATGCTTGAAGAACTCCTATTTCCTTCATCAGCAGAAGCAAGGTTTCCCCCACATATGCCGGTAGCGAAAAAAAGAGCTCCCAATACATATAGCTTCAATCGAAGCTTACCACGTTTTATCATAATAACTCAATTTTAAATGATTAAATGCTTCTTCACTTATTACATAGAGATGGGTAGGGAGGATTAGTTCCAAAACTTCAGCAAAAGTCTCGATTCATTGAGTGCCTTTGATAAATCAAGATAAATTAAAGCTTCTTATACAAATATAAACATCAATTAGGTCGATTTACGTACGTTAAAGCGACAGAAAAGTGTACATTTTTACCGAATGACAGAAAACATACTATATTGGCACCAAACCATATTTTCTCAATAAACCCTTCATTCAATCTCAAAACATTAATTATCATTATTTTAAATTATTAAAAACCCAAGGAAGCGAACTCCAGTATTCGGACAAGACAAAACCAATGAAGAAATTGAAAATTGCACCGAACAACTTAATACACAAAAAAGATTAAAAATATATTCAGCCGTACATACATATTTCAACTAACTTTATCAAATATTACATACTTTTGCATAAATAAAACTTATACTCATTACGGAATAGGGCTATGAAACAAACCAAAAACATAACCATCAAAACTGTAACACTCATTATACTATGCCTAACCCACCTATCCATTTACTCTGCAACCTACAATTTCAAAATTCTCTCGAACGAATCAGGGCTATCCAATAGCGCAGTTCTCTCAATGTGTCAGGATCATAAAGGGTACATGTGGATTGGCACATGCGACGGGCTCAATTTATATGATGGCCAAAACATCCAGGTATTTAAACCCTCCGACCTGTCGAACAGACTTTCGGGAAACCTTATTGAAGGAATAATTGAAACCGAGGATAATATTTTCTGGATTCAGACCAATTACGGCCTGAACAGATTAAACAAAACAACAGAAGAAATAGAACATTTCAATGAAATCAAAGGAAGGAGCTATTTGCTAAAAACAGACAATAACAGTTTCTATCTATTGCTGAAGAACAGTATATACACGTATATTCCAACACTTAAACATTTAAAGAAAGAAAAACTTAAAGGTGACCCTGATGATAAAATTTTGGATGTAACAATCGATTCTAATAACATCCTTTGGATATTCAAAGAAACCAATGTTGAGTCCTATTTGATCAATGACTTAAATCAGACAAATCCTGTTTATGAATCCCGGGAGATCTTTTCTCACAAAACAGAACTATTGTATTGTAGCCATGAAAAAAACACAGCCTATTTTATCGATAAAAACCATGATTTTTTTGAATACAATCTGTTAAACAATACCTCCCGACTGATAGCCAATTTGGAGAACGAAATTATTCGAAAAGGAGAAGTGTCTTCTATTATAAAGCATAACAAGAGTTTTCTAATAGGATTCAAAACAAATGGACTTTTACAACTTGATCCAGTTCTGGAGAAATATGGCGCTTACGAAAAATATGAACTAAATATCCGGTCAGGAGTATTTTGTTTGGTCAAGGACAAATGGCAGGATATTGTATGGGTTGGGACAGATGGACAGGGAGTATATTTGTGCTATTCCGACTCGCACACGGTTAAATCAACGACTTTCAACAAGTTATATCCAAAAATATCGAAACCCTTAAGAGCTGTTTTTTTAGATAAAGAACAAAATTTATGGTTAGGAACAAAAGGAGATGGTATGTTAAGGATCGATAGTTATTCCGAAAACACAAATATATCCAACAGCCAAATCACCCACTTTTCAAGTTCGAATAGTCCACTGAAAAACAATTCGGTTTATGCTTTTGAAAAAAGCATAAAAGATATTCTATGGATTGGACACGATGAAGGTTTAAACTTTTATTCTTATAAAGAACGAAAGATTAAGAACATTGATCTTCCTCCTAAAACCAAAGGCATTAAATATATACACTCCATTTGTGAATTGAATGATTCTACTCTTTGGCTGGCCTCTGTAGGAGAAGGCATTTACAAAGCTCACATATCTGGTTCTGTCAATAATCCGGAGATTAAAAACATCCAAAGAATAACCATAGAGGGAGGGGATTTTGATGCCAACTATTTCTTTTCTCTATATAAAGAAAATGACTCAATTCTCTGGTTTGGTAACAGAGGGCATGGGGCCTACAAAATTAATAACAATACCATGACCCTTGAATCATTTAAATTTGGGAACAGTGATAGCAACAAAACACTCAATGATGTTTATTCAATTGCCATTGACACTGACAACAATCATTGGTACGGAACCAGCTTTGGTTTGGTAAAGGTTTACAAAGAAAAAAAACAAGTATTCAATGAAACCCACGGATTTCCAAACAATACTATTCATGGCATATTGGAGGGTCTGAATAATAACCTGTGGCTAAGCACTAACCAAGGCATATTAAGGTTTAACCGAAAACTGGAAACTTTTGAAATATACAATCAAAACAAAGGACTAGAGGTTATTGAGTTTAGTGATGGAGCCTATTTCAAGGATGAAAAAACCGGAACCTTGTTTTTTGGAGGCATCAATGGCTTAGTTACCATATCAGAAAACCATAGTGTTTCCCACGAGGATTTCATCCCCAAAATCATGTTTAGTGATTTGAACATCTTTGGAAAAAATTACAATATCAATGATTTCATTTCTGAAGGAGACAAGAAACTTCAACTGCAGTACAAGCAGAATTTCTTCTCTCTGAAATTAACTGCAATAGATTATTTAAACAGCAGTAATTACAGTTATTCGTATAAACTTGAGGGATTAAATGACAGCTGGATCCAAAACGGTAAGTCAAACACAATTTCGTTTACCAACATTCCGCCTGGTAATTATACCCTTCATACAAAATTCAAAAATCTTATTACCAACACAAGCAGTGAGATTTCCTCTATTAACATTCGAATTGTGCCTCCCTGGTATCGAACACCTCTGGCTTTCATCATCTATTTTCTATTATATGTGCTACTAATATTCTTCACCATCAGGCATATTAAAAAATGGTATAAGCTAAAAAACGGCGTCTTGGAAGCAAGAATTAACGAAAGGAGGAAGGAAGAACTCTATGAATCAAAACTCCAGTTCTTTACTAATATTACACATGAATTATGTACCCCATTAACTTTGATACAAGGTCCCAGTGAAAAAATTCTGGCTCATCCGAAAACAGATCATCAAATAAAAAAATATGCCTCTCTCATCATCAATAATTCAGAAAAATTAAATGCGCTTATACAAGAATTAATTGAATTCAGACGAGTCGATACCCACAACAAAAACATCAACATTGTAGCAGAAGATTTGTCACAAATAACAAAGGAAATAGCTGCTTCATTTTCTGAAATGGCAGAATCAAAAAACATCACCTACGCTCAAAATATAGAAAATGAAATAATCTGGAATTCAGACCTTGATTGCTACAGTAAAATACTAACCAACTTAATTGCAAATGCTTTCAAATACACCAACCTGAATGGTTTCATTGAAGTCAATTTGTCAGTTTCAAAGGACAACTTAATGCTATCGGTCATAAATACTGGCAAAGGAATTAAAGAGGACGAAATATCACACATCTTTGACAGATACAAAATACTTGATGCTTTTGAAGGTCTTAACAAAGGCCGTTTCCCGTCAAGAAACGGGCTTGGCTTGGCAATTTGCCAAAACCTGACGCAATTATTAAAAGGAACAATTTCCGTTACAAGTATTCCTTCCAAGCAAACTCAATTCAAGGTTACTTTTCCTAAGTTGCCTGCCAACAAAATCAAAGTTGGTAAAAATATGGGAGTAGATTTAACCCATGTAACAAAAGGAGTAAGTGAAAGAATATTTCCGCACCTGGGAGATAATCAGGAACCACTCAACCCTCAATTTAAATCTACTATTCTGGTGATTGATGATGATGAAGAGATGTTATGGTTTCTGTCTGATATATTCTCAAATTCTTATCAGGTAATCAAAATGAATTCTTCTATTAAAGCCCTCTCCTACCTAGAAAAAAACAAAGTGGATCTTATCATTTCTGACATATTAATGGATGAAATCGATGGCATTTCACTTACAAGAGCTATCAAGCAAAATAAACTCCTTGGGCATATCCCCATCCTACTTCTTTCAGCTGTAAACTCTACTGAATATCAGGTAAAAGGGATAGAAGCTGGTGCTGACATCTATTTGTTAAAACCTTTCAATATCAAATACCTTACAGAAATTGTTAACCGGTTCATTACCAGAAATGAAAACCTCAAAGAATATCATAATTCAATATTTAGCGCCTTTAACCTGGAGGATGGCAATTTCATACAAAATGACGATAAGGTGTTTATGGATAAGGTGTTGGAAACCATTGAAAAAAACATTTCCGACTCAAATCTTTCCGCAGATTTGATAGCCGAACATATAGGCTACAGCAAAAGAAACCTCTATAGAAAGTTGAAGCAAATCACCGGTCAATCATTGATGGAAATAATAAAGGAATATAGATTCAAGAAAGTCGAGAAGTTACTCATATCAACTAAAATGTCTACCGATGAAATTATATTCAAAGCTGGATTTCATAATCGAGGGCATTTTTTTAAAAACTTTAAAGAAAGACATTCAATTACCCCCAAAGAATTCAGAAACAATCACATACAAGCATTTGAAGCGGACAGTAACCGGCACATAGAGAAGTCATTGGTCACAGAAAGTTAATTCAAAGATTGTATCTTTGCCAGCAAACAAAAAAGATACAACAATGCCTATTGATATATCCAGGATCCCTTCGCCATGCTATGTGCTGGACGAGCACTTATTCCGCAACAATCTGAGCCTGATCAAATCTGTAAAGGAGCGCGCCGGCGTAGAGATTATCATGGCCTTTAAAGCCTTCAGCATGTGGTCGGCCTTCCCCATTGTTCGGGAATACATCCCCCACTCCACCGCCAGTTCCATACACGAGGCACGTCTGGCCTATGAAGAAATGGGCAGTCTGGCCCACACCTATTCACCGGCCTACACCGAAAAGGATTTTCCCACCATTCTCCAATACAGCAGCCATATAACCTTTAATTCCTTTTCGCAGTTTCAACGCTTTTTGCCGGCTGTAAATATTTTTGAACGCAAAGTGTCCCTGGGCATTCGCATCAATCCGGAATACAGCGAGGTAGATACTGACCTGTACAACCCCTGTGCACCGGGCTCTCGTATGGGCGTTGTTGTTGATCAAATGCCGGATATCTTACCCCCAGAAATTGAAGGCCTACACTTTCACACCTTGTGTGAGTCCACTTCCTACCATCTGGAAAAAACCCTCGAAGCCATTGAGCAAAAGTTTGGATCTTACCTAAAGCAAGTCAAATGGTTCAACATGGGTGGCGGTCACCTCATGACCCGCAAAGACTACGATGTGGAGCACCTCATTGAATTGCTGAAACGTTTCAAGGACAAGTGGAATCTGGAGATCATTCTGGAACCAGGCAGCGCCTTTGCCTGGGAGACTGGTGTACTCGTGTCTGAGGTCGTTGATTTGGTGGAGAACCATGGCATTCACACAGCCCTATTAGATGTGTCGTTCACGGGCCACATGCCCGACTGCCTCGAAATGCCCTACAAACCACGCATCCGTGGCGCACACCACGAACCTGTGACAGGACTGCCCACCTACCGCATGGGTGGCAACAGCTGTCTGTCAGGCGACTTTATTGGCTATTGGTCGTTCGACCAGCCTTTACAGGTGGGCGACAAGATTGTATTTGAAGACATGATTCATTACACCATGGTCAAGACCACCATGTTCAACGGCGTTCCGCATCCTGCAATTGGGATATGGAATGATGCAAGGGGGCTGAATGTGGTGCGGGAATTTGGCTATGTGGACTACAAAAACCGAATGAGTTAGTAAAGGAGATTTATAACTTCCGCGAACCGGTAATTCTCCAGGGCCCCGTAGCCTGGGATGGAGGAAGCTTTGACGGAGCTAAAAAATGGGGTATGAATGCCGCACAAAAAGCGGGTTTCGATGACCGGAGATCGCTTTTCAGCCGGAACACTGGCTCGTAAACCGACCAGATGCTCATCAACTGTTGCATTTGAAAGGACTTGGAGCGGAATAGTCTTTTCCAGACGGGCAGGGCCTTTCAGACAAACGGAGCAATGACCACATTGCTCCCAGTCGATGGTCTCTCCAAAATAGTTAGATAAAGATGCGGCCAGACAACGATCACTGCTGAAAAAGGCCAACATATCATTGATGCGCTTCACCTCTGCTTTTTCTTTGAGGGCAAATCTTTCGTATACCACATCCGTCACTTTTTCGATGTCAAAACCACTTTCCAGCACCTCATACACCTCAGTCATCTGCTTGGTCTCCAACTGAATCAAACCCTGCTCATTCAAATAATCAAGCGCAGCTACAATGCGCTGCCGGTCTGTGTTGTAATTCGCAACGATGTTGTCAAAATCGATAGTTGTCCATGTACGCGCCTTTTCCGAAAAATCAAAGATGGCCTTTAAAAAGATCTGTCGCTCCCCTTTGAAACGGGCTAGGATCTGCTCAGTTTCCATGACCTGCTTAAACCGATAACTGGCAAAGTAGCTGTAAAGCGGTTTAATAACTCCATCCATTTCCAGATAGACCAGCATGGTTTTCAAGGGCAACTGACGAACATTTACCGAGTTGGACAGCCTCGCAAATTGCACTTCCCAGTGCTTATCGGCCCGCTGAATCGACTCCAATAATTTTTGTATGGAAATGCGTTCAGGGGTGTCGCCATAGACAAAGTTCTCAAGTACATTGACCCCATCCAGATTACCCAGCAAGGTACAGTGCGAGGTCATGCCATCGCGACCGGCACGACCAATTTCCTGACTATAGCCCTCAATGGATTTGGGCAGATCGTAATGGACCACATGTCGAATATCCGGCTTATCAATGCCCATGCCAAAGGCTATGGTGGCCACAATAACCGGAATCTGCCCAAACATAAAGCCATTCTGAATGGCTTCACGATCGGCATGGTTCATCCCAGCGTGGTATGCAGCCGCCACCAGGCCTGCCTCCCTGAGGTAGGCAGCCACTTCTTCCGCAGTTTTCTGAAGGGTGACATAAACGATGGTGGACTCTTCTTTGGTGGGACTTAGCAATTCGGCCAACGCTGCTTTTTTTGTGGTTTCAGCAACGGGGAGTACCGACAGATGCAAATTCTTACGGTAAAAACCGGTCAACACCACGTCGTCCTTCAATATCCCGAAACGGCGGCACATATCCTCAATAACGCGTGGGGTAGCTGTGGCCGTTAAGAGCAATACCTGCGAAATATTAAAAGCTGTTCGGTATTCCGGCAACTTCAGGTAATCGGGTCGAAAATTATGACCCCACTCTGAAATACAGTGCGCCTCATCCACTACCAGCATAGAAACCTCAATGCCCGACAAAAAGCGCCGGAAGGTCTCGTTCTTAAAACGCTCCACCGATACCATCAGCACCTTGGTTTTACCCTGTCGCACGTCCTCACGAATACCCATTACCTGCTGATGACTAAGGGTAGAATCAATGCGGGCAGCCGGAATCCCCTGACCCTCCATCGCCTCCAGCTGATCGCTGATCAAGGCCAACAGCGGCGAAACCACCAATGTCAAATGGGGCAGATGCATCGCCGCCAGCTGATAAATCAAGGATTTGCCCGAACCAGTGGGAAAAATAGCCGCCGAGGACCTACCGTCCAACAGCGTTTTAATGGCCTGCTCCTGACCGGGTCGAAATGCGTTATAACCAAAATATTTTTGAAGACTATGCCGAATGTCTGACATATTTTTTATTTACCGTTATTGCTTAACGGCAAATATACGGTAATAATAAAACCTGTAAAAATCCCAATGCCTCTGCATTCAAATCCTCCGCCTTCCTTGCACCAACAACATAACCAAAGTCCAAATCCGCAAATCACATCAAAAACCGGTCGCCAAGCATCTTGTTGAAGGCCTCTTTAACAGATTCAGAGACCGGAATGTGCACCTTATCGAAGATAATGCGGTTGCGCTCAATGGTTTTGACCCGATCCATATTAACCATGTAGGAACGGTGCACTCTGAAGAATTGATGATCAGGTAATTTTTCGACCATGCTTTTCATGGTGGTTTGTGTAATGACCGGATGGTCATTATCTACGCAGTATATTTTCACATAATCTCCCATGCTTTCCACAAAAAGAATAGAATTAAGCTCAATCCCAATTAATCGGGATTCGGACTTAACCAGGATGGAACCAACTGGCAGTCCGGACAACACCTTTTTGGGAGCGTTGAACAGGGAAAACCATTTTTGGGCTTTTTGTGCCGACCGCAAAAACTCTGAATAATTAAAAGGCTTTACCAAATAATCAAGGGCATCAACTTTGAAGCCCTCCAGAGCAAACTGACTAAAGGCGGTGGTAAAAATAACCCGCACTTCACTTTGAAGCGATTTGGAGAATTCCAGACCTGTGAGACCAGGCATCTGAATATCCAAAAACAGCAGGTCAATTTCAGTATCATTCATGACTTGCATGGCCTGAAATGCACTCCCTGCTTTCCCGGCCAACTTCAAGAAAGGTGTTTTCTCTACATAACTTTCAATCAACTCGAGCGCTAAGGGCTCATCGTCAACTATCAGGCAATGGATGGTGTGTGACATGCTTAAAAGTTGTGTTGGTTTCTAAATGTAAAGATGATTAATCAAGTCAATAGGATGTTCAGGTGTACAACAAATTGATGATCGTTCTGAGTCGTTTTGATGACGTGAGAGCCGGGATATATCAAAGACAAGCGCTTCTTGAGGTTCTCCAATCCGATGCCTGAGTGCCCGGCGATGGCATCAGGATTGATAAACACGGTGTTTTCAAACAAGGCGCACAACTCATGATTTTTTTCCTGAATATCAATGGTAATAAACGACTTATAATCATTGCTAATTCCATATTTGAAGGCATTCTCCACCAAAGGCACAAAAAGCAGGGGCGCTATGAGCGTGCCCTCATTTTCGAGGTGATACTTAAAATTCACTTCCACCATGGAAGTGGAGCGCATTTTCATCAAAGAAACATAACTCTCCAAAAATTCCAGTTCACCTCTCAGAGAAACCCGCTCAGCATTGGTCTCATACAAATGATAACGCATAAGCTTTGCCAGGCGGTGAACGGCGTCCTGGGCTTTTTCCTGATTGAGCTGAATCAGCGCATAAATGTTGTTGAGCGTATTGAAAAAGAAATGAGGGTTCAACTGCAATTTAAGGTTATTGAGTTCTGACTTCAGATGCTCATTTTCCAAAGTCTTTCGCTGTGCATCCATAACGAACCAACGGGTGGTTGCTTTTATCGTAATGGAAATACTAATGGCAAAAAGATACGAAAAAAAAGTCCCTGCTAACATCACAAACAGGGGTGGCCGCGAAGGCATTCTAAACTCACGGCCACCAAACGACTCTGCAGGGGCCACCATTTCCGTGTCAGTGTCTACATCTTTAAAAATGCGCACAGTTTGTTCTGGTCCAAGTTGGTCCAGCCTTACTGTGACTATAGCAAAATGCTTATGAGATGATATGGACAAAGCGGTCAGAGCTATCAGCAAGACCAGATTAACAAACACGAAACGTCGAATTCGACGTTTGAACAGTGTTTTTTCAATAAACCACAGGTAATTAAAATAAAACAGAGCCATGGTCAAAAACGTCCTGAAAAAATAATCCGCCTGTAAGGGCGGATGTTCCCGACCATCCGCCATTGAAAACAGAATGGGCACCAACAACCAGAACATCCAAAATCCCAGATGGATAACAATATTCTTAACAACTGGAAAATAGTTACGAATCATAGTAGCAGTATAACATTGCAAAATAACGAAATTTATTCATAGCGCAGTGCTTCAATTGGATCAAGAGCTGCGGCCTTTCGCGCAGGATACCAGCCAAAGAACACCCCAATAACGGTACATACCGCAAAAGAAACAATGATGGAAGTCTCGGATACCGACACCGGCCAACCTACCAGCTTTCCAATCAGTGCCGAGGCCCCCACGCCCATCAGGACCCCGATTAAACCTCCTCCAATACTAACGATAATGGCCTCCATTAAAAACTGGGTCAAAATATGCAGGCCTTTAGCTCCTACTGCCATTCGAAGTCCAATTTCACGGGTACGCTCAGTGACTGACACAAACATGATGTTCATGATCCCTATGCCCCCTACCAAAAGGGAAATTCCGGCAATAGCCGCCAGCAAGATGGTCAGCATTTCACTGGTAGAACTGAACATGCTAATGAGTTCCTGCTGCGAACGGACATCAAATTTGGCTTCTCCTTCAGAGATTAACCGTGGGTTACTTCTCAATATGGATTCTATTTCGGCAACCGCCTGAACAGACACCAGTTCACTTTGAGCAGAAACATAAATGCTCTGCAGATGGTCTATGGCCAATATCCGTTTTTGCATTGTGGTATAAGGCGTCAGAATGATATTGTCCTGATCCTGCCCAAAAGTGTTGGTCCCCTTTTCCTCAATAACACCAATGATCAAAAACGGCGTTTTATTAAAGCGGATGGTTTTTCCAACCGGAGATGACCCGTCGGGAAAAAGGTTGGTAACAACCGTCTTCCCTATCAGGCAAACCTTGGCAGCCGTGCGTACATCGTGCTCGGTAAAGCGAACTCCGTCTCTCACCACCATTTTTCGGATGTCTAAAAATGCTGGGGCGACTCCCTGCATGGAAGTTGGCCAGTTATAGGCACCAACAACAGCCTGTCCCCCGCCACTGACAAAAGGAGAGACATGGGCCACAAAATGTGCCCCATTTTCTATCGCCTCGGCATCGTCCACAGATAATAACTGCATCGATCCGGCATCCATACGTACGCCGCCTTGCTGACCACCAGAGGGAAAAATGGTGATCATATTCGCTCCCATTTCAGAGATTTGCTGTTCAATACTCTCCTTAGACCCCTGACCAATGGCCAGCATACTAATGACAGAAACCACACCAATGATAATTCCCAACATGGTAAGAAAGGTTCGCATTTTGTTGCGCGACATGGCCCGCAGGGCTATTCTTATTAGATTCAACATCTTCATTCTGCTTGGTCTTTAATTCTGGCATTAGCTGCCCATTTGTATCTACCCAACCCACTCCCTGGCGTCGTGAGGGGCTTCGACCAGGTGATCTGTAGTAATCAGGCCATCTTTCAACGTTATTATCCGGTTAGTAAACAATGCAATATCCATTTCATGGGTCACAAACACAATGGTTTTTCCCTTTCGGTTCAAATCCTGAAAAAGGGCCAGAATGTCATAAGACGTTTTGGAATCAAGATTTCCCGTGGCCTCATCGGCCAGGATCATCACCGGATCATTGATCAAGGCCCTTGCGATGGCCACCCGCTGTTGCTGGCCGCCCGACAGCTGACCCGGCGTGTGCTTCATGCGACTGGTAAGTCCCACCATTTCCAGGGCCTCCTCAGCCATTTCCCGTCGTTGTTTAGATCTCACCCGGGAATTGTACATCAGGGGCAGTTCCACATTCTCTAAAGCACTGGTCCGTGTTAGCAGATTGAACGACTGAAATACGAATCCAATTTTATGATTGCGCAGTTCAGCCAATTGATTTTTGTTTCGTTGCGCTACGGCCACGCCATCCAGATAATAATCGCCCGACGAAGGCCGATCCAGACACCCCAATAAATTCAAAAGTGTTGATTTTCCAGAACCGCTGCTGCCCATGATGGAGACAAATTCTCCTTGATGGATATTCAAAGAAATACCTTTCAAAGCCTGGACTGTTTCGCTGCCCACCACAAACTCCCGCGTTAGGTTCTCTGTTTTTATGATCTCTATCGGCTTAACATTCATCTGAAAATATTTACAATGGGATTGATCTCGTTTATGAAATTTTACTCTTGACTCCGTATAATTAAGTCGCCAGATTGCCTTCCGCGATGTGATCACCTGCGCCCACCGGGTCGGGCAGGCATAAAGGGGCTATTTAAACCCTCCAGACTTTGAACCATCTGTTTTTCAGCTATGGATACGACTACTGAGTCATTGTCTTTGAGGCCCCTTACCACCTGCACGTAAGCCCTGTCGGTCATGCCCGCCAGAATGGATTTTTGCATCAAAGCATTTCCCTTTTTGATCCATACTTTTGATATGTTCTCTAATTGATCAGGCGGCGCCATCTTCTCGACTTCTATGACATAGTCTGGAAAAGCATTCCTGTCCAATTTAAGGTTAATGGCAGAGGCAGGCACTGTCAATGACCCGCTTACTTCTTTGGTAATGATAGTGATGGTAGCTGTCAGACCCGGCTTTAGCTTTAAATCCGGATTGGGCGCATCCACAATCACTGTATAGGTCACCACATTACTGCTGACCACGGGCATTAACCGAATTTGAGTGATTTCACCATTAAAAACGTCATCCGGATAGGCATCCACAGTAAAGGTGACTCTTTGTTTCACGGCCACCTGACCAATATCGGCCTCATCCACATTGGCTTCTACCTGCATACTTGTAAGGTCACGGGCAATGGTAAACAGTGTTGGTGTATTAAAACTGGCCGCTACCGTTTGTCCTTCTTCCACCGTACGATCCATCACCACACCGTCAATGGGGGAATAAATAGTGGCATAGGAAAGATTGACTTCCGCCTGCTCCACTTCAGAAATAAGCCTGTCGGCCGAAGCCTTTGCATTGTTCAGCTTATACTCAGCACTTTCATATTCCGTTGCACTGATCATCTCGGATTCAAACAGAGATTTAGTCCGGTTGAAATTAAGCGTTTGGTAATTCAATTCATTTTGAGCGGAGGCAAGACTGGCTTTCGCTTGAAGAACCCTCGCCCTAAGTGTACTCTTATCCAGTTCGGCCATTAATTGCCCCCGCTTAACAGTTGTATTAAAATCCACATAAAGTTTATCTATCACTCCGGAAACCTGGGTGCCCACCTCCACCTGCTCCGTCGGCTCAACTGTTCCAGTGGCGCTTACCGAATTACTTATGGTGCGTATTTCCGGCACTGCTACATTTACTTTTAAAGCAGCATCCGTTTTTTTCTTCAATAGAGGGAGTAATGCAAGCGCAATGACAACCACTACTAGTGGAATGATAAAGATTTTCCTTTTCAGCATAACATTTTCTGTAAATAATTAAATTAAGATGGTAAGCTTGCCCGCCTGGCTAAAGCTCAATGGGCACCCCCATAAAGTAATCCAGAATTTTTCGATAGAGCAAAGTATTGTAGCGTGCCTGTATCAGCTCCCGACTGGCATTGAGCCAATTATTACGCGTCTGAAGCAATTCTATGGAACTCAACATGCCCAACTGATACTGTTCACTGGCCAAAAGGTAACTCTCTTCAGACGCCCGTTCCTGAACCAGGGCAGCCATATAGCGCTGCTGTCCGGCATAAGTATCTTCATAAACGCGCTCAACCTCCTGCAACAGCTTGTTTCGTGTATTCACCATTACCAGTTCAGCCTGTTTGATGTTAATATGACTTCGGGTAACATTGGCTTTGGTGGCATAGTTGTTAAAAATCGGAACCGACAAGGTTACTCCTACCCTTTGCATTAGGTGGTCAGAAATTTGGGAGTTGTAGGAGAAGCTCAGACCATCATTATAATCGGTTGAAAGGGATGCGTTTAAAGATAAGGAAGGCAGATAGCCTGCACGGGCATTTTTCAAATCAACCTCTGCTATATCTTTTTGCAGGGAGCTATAGCGCACATCGGGGCGGTTTTGAAGCGTAGCTTCAAAAACATCGAAGCGCTCAGGTAGAGCCATCATAATACCAGTAACGGGCTCCTGGGGAATAAAAACCTTAAAGGATGACTCAACAGGGATTTCCAGCAATTGTTTCAATTCTGTTTTTCGCTGAACAAGGTTGCTTTCGGCAGCCACCCTGCTGTAATTGTCACTGGCCAGTTGTGCTTCCATATCTAACAGGTCGCGCTTAGAGACCGATCCTGCCTCTAGTAGCTTTTGTGTACGTTCCAGTTGCTTGCGCGATGCGGCTGCCACCTCAATAAAATAGGCCAGATTTTCATGCGCATACAATACATTGAGGTAGGCCTGAACCACAGACATGGAAAGATCCATTTCTGTTTGATCAATGGTTAACAAGTTGGCCTCCTTCGAGAGGCGACTCCTCTGAATATTGTTGCTGGTTTGTCCACCGCCATAAACGGTAAGCCCCGTGTTGAGCGACAATGAACCGCCATAAGCCAGTCCCCAGCCTTCGCTCTCCCCCAAATCGTTATAATTTCTGCTGTTGGTGGCCGATTGCGACACAGACCCACTCAAATAGGGCAAACGTTGCCCCCTTGCCTGCAAAATATTGGCATCGGCCGTTTGCGCAGCCAAATGCGATTGCTTGAGTTGAATATTGTTCTCTTTGGCGAAGTTCAAACAGCGGTTTAAATCCCACTCACCTGATAAATCACCCCTCACCCCCTGGGCGCTGACCGAAACTGACCACCCAATCATTAGCAGTAAGCCAAAAATCTTCACATCCATATCCTTTTCTATTTTAATCGTAAAGTTGAAACGATATGGAATCAAAGAAAAAAGTAATCGACCAAAACACCAGAACTGCCGACAGATGAAGGCTATGAAGAGACAAGGTTCAGAGGGCTGTCTTATTCCATCTACTAAAAAAGGCTGCCCTTGAGGGGCAGCCTTGCACTATATATTAAGCACTAATGAGTTATCTATTCAGACGACCAGCTAACACCCAGGGACTAACCTGCCTAATACTGCTAATGGCATATTGAACGCCAGAGCCAGCTTCTTCAGCAGCTATGGCTGCTGATAGTACAGCTACCAGTTCATCATCGTCCTCTTCTGCAGCTTCAACCTTAGCAGGTGCAACTTTAGGAGCAGGCGTCTCTACCACCTGATTGAGGGTACCATCCTTACGCATTTTGAAAAATTTCTCAGCTACCTGAGGTAACAAAGCATAAGTCAATACATCTTCATCTTGAATGATATAATCCTTTATCTTCTCGCGAATGGTAAGCAATTCAGGCTCGATCAAATCGGCCGGGCGACAAGTAATGGGTTGTTCATCACCCAAAATCTTTTTGATCAACTCAGCAGAAATTGGCGCTGGTGTTTTACCATATTCGCCTTTCACAACGCCTTTAGATTCTTTCGGAACCATTTTGTAGCGCTCACCCATCAGCACATTGAATACGGCCTGCGTACCAACAATCTGGCTCGATGGTGTTACCAAAGGAGGGAAACCAAAGTCTTCACGCACCCTTGGCACCTCTTTCAACACTTCTTCATACTTATCCAAGGCGTTGGATTGCTTCAACTGAGAAATCAGGTTGGACAACATACCTCCAGGCACTTGATAAATCAATGCATTGACATCGACCCCTAACATTTTGGTATCCAAAAGACCGGTTTCAATCCATTTATCCCGCAAAGGACGCATGTAATCGGCAATCTCACTCAACTTAACCAAATCCAGACCCGTATCGTATTTGGTTCCCTGCAGCGAAGCTACCAAAGGCTCGGTCGCCGGCTGAGAAGTACCACCCGACATGGGCGAAAGCGCTGTATCTACCACGTCAACACCTGCCTCAATGGCTTTAATGTAGGTCATGGAAGCTACACCACTGGTGTAGTGCGTATGTAATTGCACCGGAATCTTAACGGTTTCCTTAATGGCTTTGATCAGATCATAGGCATCATAGGGCTTCAACAATCCAGCCATATCTTTAATACAGATGGAGTGCGCGCCCATATTCTCAAGCGTTTGGGCATCTTTGGCAAACAACTCAAGACTATGAAAGGGACTGGTGGTATAACTCATGCAAGCCTGTGCGTGACCACCCTCTTTGATACAGGCTTTAATAGCCGTCTCCAGGTTGCGGGGATCATTCATGGCATCGAAGATGCGAATGATGTCCATACCGTTGGCAACCGCTTTCTGTACAAAATACTCTACAACATCATCGGCATAGTGACGGTAACCCAACAGGTTCTGACCGCGCAACAACATCTGCAAAGGCGTTTTGGTCGCCTTCTCCTTAATTTTGCGTAGACGATCCCAAGGGTCCTCGTTCAAAAAGCGGATGCATGCATCAAAGGTGGCTCCACCCCAAGCTTCCAGTGAGTGGTAACCTATATTATCTAATTGCTCTATAATTGGTAACATCTCTTCGGTGCGCATACGAGTGGCGATGAGCGACTGGTGCGCATCCCGAAGGATGGTTTCTGTAATACCTACTTTCCCCATTATTCTCCAGCTTTAAACTATTCAATCACAATTAACACATCTCCAACAGCCATTACGCCGCCTTCTTTAACATTCACCTGGGCAACTGTTCCGTCACATGGTGCAGTCAGGTCATTTTCCATCTTCATGGCTTCAAAAACCAATAGAGACTGACCTTTGGTAACCACATCACCTTCGGATACATTCACTTTTAAAATGCTACCAGGCATCGGTGCTGAAACAGATTTTCCACCATTCACCGCTTTTTTGCTTTTGATGTGGTCGGTAGATACAGTTTTCTTCATCTTTGGAGCTGATTCAAGTGTTCTCTGCGCCTGCGCTGAAGACCGAACCTCTGCTACCTCAACTTCGTACTGCTTGTCGTTAACTGTGATTAAATACTTTTTCATAGAATATCTGGTATAAATGTTTGACAATTCAATTACTGCAAAATTACTTTAATTGACCAAAACACCCTCCTATTTAAGTATTATTAACCTATCACTTCAAATTTGATACAAAAACAATCAAAATATTGAATCACAGTTACTTGAATGTGAAATTTACACACATATTTAAGATACAAATCCCTCAAAATGTTATATAGCATAAAAACTGCAAGCTGTATTATGTTATAGGACATAAAAACCATGATAAAAGCTTATCAATAAGCACTTACAGATCCTTTTAGTTCAAACTTTTTAAGACTATTAAAGATTTAATTCTCTATTATCACTTCGAAAAGACTGACTCCTTTCTAATTCACATGGATCTATATGTCAAATCCTTAATAACTAGAACCATTTAATATGAGAAATTTCGTTCAATAAAATTATAATCAAGCTGCTAATTCAACCATTTGAAAAGCCCAATCACTTAATCGTAGCTGATCTATTAATAAGTTAATATGGAACCCCTTCAGCCAAATTTAAAGTGACTGGAAAGCTGGACATCCTCTACGAATTAAATGGAGGGTGCTTACCTGAGTAAACACCCTCTACTTATAACTATAGACTTAAAATAAAAAAACTTATTCAATTAGCTTCACCTTCTTGCTCAAATTAGCAATAATCAACTCAAATTCACCGGGTTCTGCTATTCTTTTACTCTGAGTATTGATGAAAGACAAGTCGTCGGCAGTGATCGAGAAGGTGACTTTTTTAGTTTCTCCGGCATTTAAGTGAATCTTGTCAAAACGACGCAGGCGTTTTACATCAGGAGCAAGTGAAGCATATAAGTCGGACGAAAAAAGCATCACCACCTCCTTGCCCGCAACTTCACCTATATTCTCTACATCCACACTTACCCATAACTCATCATTATTATCAAACTCCTCCTGAGAAACAATAAGATTCGAGTAACTAAAAGAAGTATAGCTCAATCCATGCCCAAAGCCAAACTGATGATAAACTCCACCCTCATAATTATACATACCTTCAGGTGTTTTGCTCTCTTCGCTATGCTTATGATAATACATCACTAATGAATTACTGAACATGGGATAAGTGTATGGCAGTTTTCCGGATGGATTAACATCACCCGTTAAGATGTCTGCCAGAGCATCTCCCGTGTGGTTGCCACTCAAATAAGTTTGAATGATGGCATCCATATCATGGGCAAATCTTCGAATAATGCGCGGGCGCCCTTCGTTGAGAACCAAAACTATGGGCTTACCTGTTTTGGCAAGTGCTATAGCCAACCTCTCCTGATTTTCAGAAATCATCAGGTCACTTAAATCCCCGGGTTTTTCTGTGTATGTGTTTTCACCCAGGCAAAGAATAATAACATCCACGTTCCTGGCCGCATTGACAGCCGCTTCAATATTCACGTTGTGCTCATCTATATACGTTCTCCCATGAAAATTATACTCTACCCCTGGCACATGTTCAACATTGCTTTTCCCAAATTTGATTTCTATGGCTTCCAAAATTGTGTTATAATCCATCGCAAACTCTTCAACTTTTTCTCCTTGCCACGAGTAGCTCCATCCACCATTTACAGTGCGCATACTGTTGGCATTCGGACCGGCCACCAAAATTTTACTATTCGTCGAAAGTGGCAAAACACCGCCTTTATTTTTCAGTAAAGTTATAGCTTCCGAGGCGGACACATAGGCTATTTTTTTATGCGCATCACTAAATGCCTCTAAATTGGGTTCAACAAACGGGCGCTCAAACAGACCAAGTTTATATTTGAGATTTAAAATGCGCCTAACGGCATCATTTAAGCGCTCCATGCTAACTGAACCTTCATTTACAAGTTCCACAAGCAAATCAAAATACCGAACATAATCGTAAGGAATCATTGACATATCCACACCCGCATTAAAAGCGAGCATAATAGCTTCTTTATGCGAGGATGCCACTTTATCACGGTTGTGCAAATTCTCAATATCTGCCCAATCGGTTACAACCAAGCCATTAAAACCCAGTTCGTTCTTTAGCAATCCGGTGATTATATCGTGACTGGCATGAACGGGAATTCCGTTGATTAACCCTGAGTTAATCATGACTGAAGCGGCACCAGCTTCCACAGCCTTCTGAAATGAAGGCAAGTGGTATTCACGCAATGAAATATCAGAGATTTCGGATGGCGTACGGTCCTTACCCGAGGATGCCAGGGTGGAATAGCCAATAAAATGCTTCAAACAAGCAGCCACACTGGTTGAGCAATTCAGCTCTTTACCCTGGTAACCTTTTACTACCTCTACCCCCATTTCAGATATCAAATAAGGATCTTCACCAAAGGTCTCCCACATCCGCGCCCATCGCGGATCGACGCCTAAATCCAATACCGGTGAAAAGTTCCACGGTATATTAGAAGCACGGGTTTCAATGGCAGTTGCTTTTGCTGCCTGATAAACCAAATCGCGATTCCAGGTAGCAGCTTGCGCAATTTGCTGAGGAAACATAGTGGCTTCAGCGGTGTTGTTGAAGGGCTGGTGGACGCCATC